>CANPVI010000105.1 GCA_947581665.1 uncultured Atopobiaceae bacterium
CGTCCGTGGGCTCTTCGGGCCACGTGCCGCTCACGAGGTCGTACTGCTCCTTCACGAGGTCGAGGTTCTCCGGGAGCTCGGAGAAGATGTCGGTGGACATGAGCTGCGCCATGAACTGCGAGTTGCCCATGCCGATGCCGAGCGCGCTGAAGGTCTCGTCGGGGTTGATCTTGTCGATGCCATCTGAGGTGTCGGCGTTGTAGACCTGCGGCACGACGTTGTAGCCATACTCCACCGAGCGCGCGTACCGGTCGATCTCCTCCGCGTCGTCATCGAGGAACTCCTTGAGCGAGGCGAGATCGTTGTTCCCGAAGCTCGAGAACATGCGATCGATCACGCTCACCTCGCGGATATCCCCCGCCTCCGAGGGCTCGTCCTCGGTGTTGAGGTCCATCGAGATCCCCATCATCGAGGTCATGTCGAAGCTGGACGAGGTGATCTGTATCGGGTAGGACGAAAGCGTGTCCTCCTCGACGCTCATGATGTAGTCGTTCACGCCGTTGGCGAGCGCGAGGATCGCGGCGATGCCGATGATGCCGATCGAGCCCGCGAAGGCCGTCATGATGGTGCGGCCCTTCTTCGTCATGAGGTTGTTGAAGGAGAGCGAGAGCGCCGTGAGGAAGCCCATGCGCGCGGGACGAATGTCCTTGCTGCGCTCCTTCTTGCCCTCGACCTCGGGATCGTAGGGCCTCGAATCGGAGACGATCCTGCCGTCCGCGAGCGACACGATGCGCGTGGCGTACTCCTCGGCGAGCTCCGGGTTGTGCGTGACCATCACCACGAGGCGATCCCGGGCGATCTCGCGAAGGAGATCCATGATCTGCGTCGAGGTCTTGGAATCGAGGGCGCCCGTCGGCTCGTCGGCGAGCACGATCTCGGGATCGTTCACGAGGGCGCGGGCGATGGCCACGCGTTGCGCCTGGCCACCCGAGAGCTGATTCGGGCGCTTCTTCGCGTGCTCGGCGAGGCCCACCTTCTCGAGCGCCTCCATGGCGCGCCGCCTGCGCTCCTCGCGCCCGACGCCGGAGAGCGTGAGCGCGAGCTCCACGTTGGCGAGCACCGTCTGGTGCGGGATGAGGTTGTAGCTCTGGAAGATGAAGCCCACGCGGTTGTTGCGGAAGGTGTCCCAGTCCTTCGAGCGGTAGTCCTTCGTGGAAATGCCGTCGATGAGGAGGTCGCCCGAATCGGCGTGGTCGAGCCCGCCGATGATGTTCAGGAGCGTCGTCTTGCCCGAGCCCGAGGGCCCGAGGATCGCCACGAACTCGCTGTCGCGAAACGCGAGCGAGACGCCGTCGAGCGCCACCTGCGAGAGGTCGCCCGTCTCATAGGACTTCGCGATGGAGTGGAGCTCGAGCATGATCCCCCGCTGCGCTCAAGATGAAGTCACAACTCAACGCGCCGTATTCTAGTCCTGCGCTCGCCGCCCATAAAACCTCCAAGCGAGCTTCCCATGGAGCTCACCGAATGCCCACGACGCGCTCCGCCTGGGGCCCCTACGCTCTACGCAGGGCTCGTAAGCGCGGAGCTCGCCATTCACGTTCCCAGGCACACGCCACAGCGAGGAGGAAGCATGGACCACGATTCCATCGTCACCACCATTTCCAAGGGCGCGCTCGAGGTGAAGGTCGATTCCTTCGGGGCGCAGGTGACGAGCATCAAGCGCGAGGGCATCGAGTACCTCTGGCAGGGCGACGGCACCTGGTGGCACGGCCAATCCCCCGTGCTCTTCCCCATCGTCGGGCGCCTTCGCGACGACTATTGCGAGACCTCCCGCGGCCCCGCGCCGATGAAGCGCCACGGCGTGGCCCGCATCTCGCCCTTCGAGATCGACGAGGCCGTGGAGGACAAGATCGCGCTCACGCTCGTGGCAAACGACGACACACGCGCGCTCTACCCGTTCGACTTCTCGCTCACCATGACCTACACCGCCCTCGAGGACGAGAGCCTCGAGCAGCGTTTCCTCGTGAAGAACACCGGCGACGTGGACCTGCCCTTCGTGATCGGCGGACATCCCGCGTTCAACGTGCCGCTGAACCCCGCCACGGGCGAGGTCTTCGAGGACTACGAGCTGCGCTTCGAGAAGCCATGGACGGCATCCTCCCCCATCCTCGTGGCCACGGGCCTGTGGAACTGGCAGCACATGATGGAGGTCGTGAGGGACGGCGACACCGTGCCCCTCACCCGGCACCTCTTCGATAGCGACACGCTGTGCTTCACCGACGTGCCCGATTCGACCGTCTCGCTCGTGGGCACGAAGAGCGGCCTCGGCGTGACGGTGCGCTTCGACGGCTTCCCCTACCTCGGCGTGTGGTCTTACGAGCGCAAGGCTCCCTTCGTGGCGCTCGAGCCGTGGACCGGCTGCGCCACCTCCACCGACGAAGACGAGACGCTCGAGGGCAAGCGCGGCATGACGACGCTCACCCCCGGCGACACCTTCGAGCGCGCCTTCACGATCAAACCGTTCTAGAATCTCAGCTCGCCCTTTTCGCCGTGTGACCAGTTTTTCGGTGCGTGGGCGCACCGAAAAACTGGTCACACGGCGTAAGTTCAGGACGCCTGGACGGCTCGCCGCAAGACAAAAGCTCCGTCCCCGTTGTCCTGCGAGCTCATGACGTCTGGACGACCTCGAAGGAATAGTCGCGGGTGTCGCGGTGGAGCACCGAATACTCGAAGAGCTGGCCGTCTCGCAAATACACCACCTGATCGATCTCCAATACCGGAATCTCGGGCGGGAGATTCAGCGCCTCTCGCTCGAAGTCCGTGGGCATGACGGCGCGGATGGAACGGTGCGCGCTCGCGACGGTGAGGCCCGTGACCTTCGCCACCGTCTGGTAGAGCGATTCGCACACATCGCCTTCCGAGAGGTCCGGCAGGATCGTGATGGGGATCCACGTGTAGGAGACGAGCCCCCGCGTGCCGTGCACGTGGCGCACGCGCACGATGTGGTAGACGAAGGTGCCCTTCTGCACGCGCAGGCGCTCGGCCACACGACCCTCAGCTTCCACGACCTCGAAGACCTTCACCTCGGTCTCCGCGGAGACGCCGTGCGTGCGGGCGAAGTTCGCATAGCCCGAGATGGAGATGTCGTCTTCCGTGGTGTCGAGCGCGTCCGTGTCCTTCACGAACGTGCCCGCGCCGCGACGCTTCACCACGAGCCCCTTCTCCACGAGAAGGTCGAGCGCGCGACGGATGGTGATGCGGCTCACGCCGTAGATGCGGCAGAGCTCTTCGGCGACGGGGAGCTGTTGGTTGGGCTTGTAGGCGCCACTTCGGATCTTCGACTCAATGTCGCGGGTGACGGTTTCGTACTTGAGTGGCATAGACCCAGGCCTCCGACCTAGGAACAGTGCGGCCGGGGCCCCGTCTCGGACGCAGCGACTTGTATCGAACTTCGCTGATGGTATCGCCATTGGGCGAATGCTTCAGCGAAAAATCCACCCAACGACGCTAATCGATGGATCGCCGACGTTGCGCGTGCTCCGATGCCCTAGCGCAAGGGGAATTCGAGCCCGATCCGATGGCGGATGTCGTCCATCACGCGAAGCGCGGCGACAGTTCTCTCCGCCTCGCGCCCCACGCTTCGCTTGCCTACCACGGCCGCCACGAAGTCGCGGGTCTCGAAGACCATGTTGCCGAGGTCGCCGAGCGTCTCGAAAGCGCGCGCGTCCTCCTCGCTCCTGAGTGCGAGCACCTCCTGGCTGCCATCCGGCCAGAGGATCCGCGCATCGCGCGGATAGCCAAGGGAATCGAAGAGAAGCGTGCCGCCCTCGCCCTGCACCTGGCAGCCGAGCCGGTTCACCGAACTCTTCGAGTACTCGAGCGAGGCCTCATGCCCGTCGTAGTGGAGCACGGCCACGCCCGCGATGTCGATCGGACGGCGCGCCCCCGAGGCGCATGGCACTTCGCGAAGCACGGCCTTCGCGCAGAGGCTCCCGGGCTCGCCGAAAAGCGCGAGCGCCACGTTCACCACGTAGACCCCGAGGTCCATGAGGGCGCCACCCGCGAACTCCGGATCGAAGATGTTGCTCGGGCGCCCTTGGCGCACGAGGTCGTAGCGGCTCGATTGCGTGCAGAAACTCAAGCGCGAGAGGCGAAGGGGCGAGATGCGCCCGAGTGCCGCCGTGAGTGAATCGTAAGCGGGATCGTGCGCGAGGCGCATCGCCTCCATCGCCACGACGCCGCGATCGCGCGCCGCGCGAAACACCGCCTCGGCCTCACGCGCGCTCCGGGCGAAGGGCTTCTCCACGAGTACGTGCTTGCCCGCCTCGATGCACCTGAGCGCCTGCTCGGGATGGAGCGCGTTCGGACTCGCGATGTAGACGGCATCCACCTCGCTCGAGGCGACGAGCGCGTCGAGGTCGTCCCAGGCTCTCGCCTCCGGGTTCACGTTCCGCGAGAACTCGCGCGCGTTCTCGAGGTTTCGAGAATAGGCGCCCACGAACTCCGCGCCATCCACGCGCTCGAGGGCCGTCAAAAAGCTCGTCGTGATGATGGACGTGCCGATGGTGGCGAATCGCACGATGCCCATGGAAGCCCCTCCTAGGAGAATTTGCTCTTGCGGCGGTTCGTGCCGCGCTTTGAGGGTATCAGGTGGGCGAACGGGAGATGCGGCCACTCGGCGCACAATACTAGATGAGACTTTTCCGCATCGGAGCTTTTGGAGGTTGTCGTGGGTACTTCCAACCTCATTCACCTCGAACCGTTCTTCAAGGAGACGATCTGGGGCGGACGACTGCTCGCACGCGAATTCGGCTATGACATCCCCGACGGTTCCGTAGGCGAGGCGTGGATCGTCTCCGCGCACCCGCATGGCCAAAGCCGCGTGGTGCGCGGTCCCGGCGCGGGCATGACGCTCGGCGAGCTCTGGCGAGCCCAGCCGCAGCTCTTCGGCATCGCGCACGAGACGCCCACCGAGCGTTTCCCCCTTCTCGTAAAGATCATCGACGCAGCCCAGGACGTGTCCATACAGGTGCATCCCGATGACGCATACGCCGAGGCGCACGGGCTCGAGGACGGTGGCAAGTACGAGTGTTGGTACATCCTCGAGGCGAAGCCCGGCGCGACCATCATCGTGGGGCAGACGGCGAAAGACGCCACCGAGCTCAAGGGCCGCATCGAGCGAAACGAGTGGGGCGAGATCCTGAACGAGATCCCCGTGGCCGCAGGCGACTTCTTCGCGATAGCCCCGGGGACCGTACACGCCGTGAAGGCCGGCACGATGCTCCTCGAGATACAGCAGCCCTCGGATATCACCTACCGACTCTACGACTACGACCGCACCGACGCAAAGGGACAGGCGCGCGAGCTGCACGTAGAGCGGGCCCTCGAGGTCGTGGACTTCACACTTGAGGCGCCGACGCAGGGCTTCAAGGCCCACGAGGCCATGGCGAGGGAGCTCGGCCCCATTTCAAAGGCGCCATTGCTCTGGGGAAGGCACCAGACGGGCGTGGTGCCCTTGGAGGAAAACCCTCGCTTCAGCGTGGACCTCGTGCAGGTGATGGGCTCCTTCACGCAGCCGCTCACCGCATCCTTCACCTGCGTGTCCGTGGTGGATGGCGAGGGCAGCGCCAACGGCGAGACGGTCCGCAAGGGAGACAACCTCATCGCTCCCACCGACGTGCGCGCGCTCGAGCTCGAGGGGACGATGAGACTCGTGCTCTCCGCGCCTCGAAGCTAGGGCACCCTGTTACG
>CANPVI010000106.1 GCA_947581665.1 uncultured Atopobiaceae bacterium
GTCCTCGGCCTAAAGGTACGGGGTGGGTCCTCGGCCTAAAGAATTGGGTGGTTCCGCGGCCTAAAGGATTGGGTGGGTCCTCGGCCTAAATATCTTTTGCTAGGCCTCGGGGGTGGAGTACCAGGCCACTCCTTCGAACCTCCAGCCGCTCCGAAGAAGGCTGTCCCTCTCCCTCAGATCGGCCGTGAAGTGGTGGGTGAAGGTGGTGGTGCTTGGGTTGTAGAGCCTAAAGACGGCGCTCTCCCTTGCGGGGTCGGAGTACCAGGCGATTCCCTCGTAGTTCCAGCCATCTGAGCTGAGGGTGTCCTTCTCCGTCCTGATCGTGGTGAAGAGGTGCTCTCCCGTATAGGGGTTGAAGAGGCGATAGACCGGCACGCTCGACTTCGCGGGAGAAGTCCAGGCCTTGCCCTCGTCGGTCCAGCCGGCGGTCTTCAAGCTCGCCCTCTCGCTCGCGCTCTGGGTGAAGAGATGCTCGCCCGTCCAGCGGTTGTAGAGGCGGTAGGTGTCGACGGTGCCCGCCTCGGCTGGCGGGTTCTCGGGGTCGTAGTTTTCGATGGAGACGATGAGCGGGAAGTTGTCCTGCGCATACATCGCATAGCGGCCGCCGTCCATGGCGTTGAGCTGGCTTGCGATGGCGTAGACCTGGGCATTGAGCTCGGAGAATTGCGCGGCGGTCTCCGCATAGGCGGGATCGTCGGGCGCCATTGCCGTGAGCGTGTCGTAGACGGCGTCGCGCTCGGCGACGAGGTCCTTCACGCCGGATTCCTCGATGAGGGCGTTGCCCTTCGCCTCGCCCTCGTCCACGATCTCCGTGTAGTCCTGCCAGGTGTAGCCGGCGTAGTCGAAGGAACCGTCCGCGTAGTCCACGCGCTTCGTGGGCTGGCCGATGAAGCTCTCGCCCTCGTTCACCACGCCCTGGCCCCACTTGAGGCCGTCTGCGTTGGGCATCTGCATTTGCGCGGAGAGGTGGTTCATCACCTGGTTGTTCACCACTTCGTAGTAGCCGTTCGAAAGCTCGGAAGTGCACACGAGACCGAGCATCTGGCCGGCCTTCACCACGATGGGCTTGTCCACCTCCACGCGGTGGTAGCCGCCATAGGGGAAGAACTCGTCATGCGACCACACGAGCTCGCCATCGGTGGGGTTCTCGGCATCGGCTTCGAGCAGATAGAGGTCGAAGCGCGTCTGCGAGTTGAAGCTGAAGGTCTGCGTCGAGACGGAGCGCACCACCGAATCGCTCACCATCGGGAAGATGTTCGCGTAGCTCGTCACCTCGTCGTTCACCATGCCCGTGGGGTCGTTCGGCAGGAAAGCGTAGGTGCAGGTGAATGTGTCGTAGTCCTCGCCGCTCGTGCCGTACTGGAAGTCGTCGTAGGGCGTGATGAAGTTGAACGCCTCGGGCGACTTGAGGCTCTTGTCGTAATAGGACAGGTAGAAGTAGCCGTTGGTGATGGCGCCGCCGAAGCTGCCGCGATCGGTGTCCTTGAGGGCGTCCAGCGCGCCCCAGCTGTTCTTCACGATGAAGGCGCCGTCTCCGGGAGGCTCGTGGCCCTCCATGAAGTTCGTGCGGGGGTACGTGTCGTCGTAGCCCACGATGCAGACGGCGTGGTTCTCACGCACGGGGTTCTGCGGATCCTTCGTGGTGTCCTCGTTGTAGAACTCGTAGGTGTACTGCGCTACGGTGTCCGAGCGCAGGTATTTGTTATCGGGCGACTGGTTCGGCATCCACTGGTCCGCGTGGTACATGATGGCCACGCCACGGCCGGCGAGCAGCTGATCCTTGATGGCGTCCACGCCCTGCTGGTTGAAGACGTAGACCTGCTTGGTGGGGTCGTCCGTGGGCTCCCAGGACGCGGGGCTCGGCAGGTAGTAGCTCTCCTCGAGCTCGCCGGAGTTCACGTAGTGGAGCTCCTCGGGGATGGACCAGTCGCCGCTCGCAGACGGCAGCACGACCTTGCTCCCGTTGCTCATCTGCAGGGGATCGTCGTAGTCGCCCGCGGCGTTGTGGTACTCGAGCGACGTCGCATAGCTCTCGTCGATCGGGCCCGCGCCCGACGCCCACATGGAGGACGCCGTGGAGATGAAGCCGCCGGCGTTGTAGACGTCGCCCGTATCGGAGCCGTTGGTGTAGAGGCCCTCGCCCGCCTGCGAGCCCTGCTCGACTGGGCGGAACGAGAACCACGCCGTGTGCTTCTCGGAGAGGTTCAGCGCATCCTCGGCGCCGTCCACGAAGGGCGTGCCGTACTCGGAGAGGATCGAGCTCTCCGCCGCGGCGTTCGCGCCGAAGCTCCAGCAGGTCCCCCAGGGGTTCTGCATCTTCACGTTCGTGACGAAGCTTCCCGCGTTGCCGCGGAACGTGGCATCGCGGAGGTCGAACTTCGCCGGACGCGTGGCCTGCGTCGTGGCCGTGTCCGTTTTCTTGAGCGTGGAGTCCTCGCTCGTGTAGTCGTCGCTATCCACGACGGCGGTCTCGTCGGTGTCGAGCATGCGGTCCGTGAGCTCGTCCGGGGTCTTCGCGCCGTTGAGGTCAACGACGCCCACCACCTCCTTCTCTCCGTCCGTGGCCTTCGCCTCGGGCGCGGAGAGGAAGCAGATCGCGAGGAGCGCGGCCACGATCCCCAGCACGGGGACGGTCACGCTGCGCAACTTTTGGATCATGAAGCGCCTTTCATACAGCATCTTGGGGAGCCCGGAAAAAGCACCCCAAGATCCGCGAATGCGGGCAGGTATTTCTTAGACGAGCGAATGGTATCGAAGTAACTCAACAATAATTAGATACCTTATGGAGGACGCACGAATGCACATCATATCTGCACGAATGCGGGACGCCTCCAAAGCTTCTTCGCAAGGAAGATCCTTTGCCCCGTTGTTTGAGGGCGGAGGGGATGCACCCGTGGTCTTCGGGTGCGTCACCTGAGCCTCCACACGGCCGAGCGGAGAATCATCTTGGCCTGCGCTGCGCAGGCCAAGGTGGAAAGTCTGTGTGCAGCTCAAGGCGTGCGCCTTGAGCTGCTCTCATACCCTCCGAATGGGCCGTGGTTCGTATCTTGGGGGCCGCGTGCGCCCACCCACGCGCAGCTCGCGCACGCCCTTTGGATAGGCGATGATGGGACGTATTTCGTGCATCGTGAACGAACGTTCATGCGCGCTCCCGTGCCACCATTTGCGGATGACGACCTTGCCCTGCACGTTTCAGGGCGCAGAATCGACGCAATACCCGCTGAAAGGAACGGCCCATGTCACAGACCTTCACCATCACCGGACGCCTCGCGAGCATCCACAAGAAGATGGACATCACCGACGCGAACGGCGAGGTGGCCTACACCGTCGCCGCCAAGGTCGCGAGCGCCCACCACACCACCTACGTCACCAACGCCACCACCGGCCAACAGATCGCCGAGATCAACGCCAAGGTGGTCTCGATACACCACATCTACTACGTGGACATGGCCGACGGGACGCATTTCCAGCTCTCCACGCAGCTCTTCCACTTGAAGGACATCAAGGACATCCCCGAGCTCGACATGCAGCTCCATGGCAACATCATGGACTTCAACTTCACGATCGTCGATACGAAGACGGGCGAGGACCTCGCGCACGGGCACCGGCGCCTCGCGAGCCTGCACCGGATCTACGACCTCGAGGTCCTCGACGAGAGCAGGGTCGACGAGCTCGTGTGCATCTTCGTCGTGCTCAAGCGCATGATCGACATCCGCAAAGGCGAGGAACTGGCCTCCACGTACTAATCAAATGACTTTCGCCGTATGACCGGTTTTTCGGTGCGATACCGCACCGAAAAACCGGTCATACGGCGAAAGGAAAAGCTACGGCAGCCACCTGAAGGCCAGCGCGGTGATGTCGTCGGAGGGTTCGGCGCCGTTCACGAAGGTGCGCACGTCGGCGAGGACGTCGTCCACGAGCGCCTCGGACGAGGCCTCGCCTCCCGATGCGGCCTCGGTCTTCTTGAGCTGGGCGTCGAGGCGGTCCTCGCCGTATTGCGCGTCCTCGGGGTCCATGGCCTCCGTCACGCCGTCGGTGTAGAGGAAGAGGCCACCGCCGGGCTCGAGCTGGAGCGTCTCGCTCTTGTACTGGATCATGTCCATGATGCCGACCATGAGGCCCTTGCGCGCCTTCAGCCACGTGCCGTCGCCGCCGAGGATCCACGCGGGGTTGTGGCCGCCGTTCGCAAAGGAGAAGACGCCGGTCTTCACGTCGAGGATGCCGATGAACACCGTCACGAAGAGGTTCCCGCCGTTGTTCTCGCAGAGCGCCTGGTTCGCGCGGGTGAGTGCGAGGCCCACGTCCTCGGGGTGGCTGTGCATCTGCTCGCGCAGGTCCGCGAGCGCGCGCATCATGAAGAGCGCGGCCGGCATGCCCTTGCCGGACACGTCCGCCATGATCACGCCGAGGTGCGTGGCGTCGATCATGAACGCGTCGTAGAAGTCGCCGCCCACGTCGCGCGCGGGCGTCATCGAGGCCGCGATCTGCACCCCGAGCTCCGACTCGAGCTCCGTGAAGTCGTGCGGGACGGCGCTTTGCTGGATCCCCTTGGCGATCTCCAGCTCGGCCTTCACGCGTTCGTTCTCGGCCGTCACGCTGCGCATCTCGTCGAGGTAGCGCACCATCGAGGCGCGCATCGTGTCGGTGTCCTCCACGAGGTAGGCCACCTCGCCCGAGGGCTTGAGGTCGCCCATGTCCACGGGGTCCTCCGCCTCGGCCCTCGCCTCGGCGAGCGCCTCGCCGCGCACGCCCGCGTCCATGGCCGTTTGGTAGTCCGCCATCTGCCGCGGGAACGCCCGCGTGGTCTCCGAGAGCCGCTCGATGGGGATGGTGAAGCGCGTCTGCAGGTAGCGGATGACGAGGACGCCGAAGGTCCAGAGCACGATGATCACCACGTCGCCGAGCACGAGCGAGGCGGTGATGAGCTCGACGATGCTCTCGGCGCCGCCCTCCTCCTCGGAGTAGATGAAGACGTAGAACGAGAGGATGAGCCCGAGGAGCACCACCGTGGCGAGCGCGGCGAACACGAGCACGATCCGCTGCGTGAGCGAAAGCGAGCGACGCTGCCGATAGGGCACCGTGATCCAACTCGCGGGCAAGGGGGCGAGCGGGCTCGCCTCGAGGGCGATGAGGAGCACGATGCCGAGCGTGAGCGTGATCGACGTCATCATGAGGAACTCCGACAACACGCTCCACGCGTAGCCGTTCGCGACGTTCATCTGCACGGCGGAAATCGAGGCGAAGATCGCGTAGACGATGTTCGCGAGGATGAGGATCCAGAAGAGCTTGGCAAGCGCGCCCGCACGCGAGCAGCGAGGATAGGGATCGCGGGCGCTCGCGTTCGTCGCGTACCACAAAAGGTACGGGATGACGACGTAGAAGATGAGCCCCGCGACCCAGATGCCGGGGTCGAAGATCGTGACGCCCGTGGAGAGGCAGACGATCGCCTCCGCCACCACGCAGCCCACCATCGCCGGCCACCCGAGGTAGAGGCACACGATGGGCGCGAAGGCGAAGAAGGGCGACACGGAGAAGTGCTCCGCGAGGAAATCGTTCGCGAAGAAGCGCCCGTCGATGAGGAAGAAGATCAAAAACGGCACGAACATGGCGAGGGCGATG
>CANPVI010000107.1 GCA_947581665.1 uncultured Atopobiaceae bacterium
CGATGGCCGCCCTCGCGAAGCTCACCGGCGAGACCCCTCCCGCGCAGCTTTCCGCCCTCGAGGACGCGCCGGTGCGCTTCGACGGCGCGATCGCCCCCGCAGACGCGGTCCCCTTCGTGGAGGCCGAAGCGGAAAGGCTCCTCTCATGAGCGTGGCGCGCCTCCCCCACCCCGTGGAGATCACGGTGCCTGCGACCTCGGCGAACATGGGCGTGGGCTTCGACGTCCTCGGCCTCGCGCTCTCGCTCGAGAACCGCTTCCGCATCGCTCCCGCCGATTCGCTCAGCATCAGCGGCTGCGACGAGCGCTTCTGCGGCGCGGACAACCTCGTGTGGACGAGCTACCGGAAGACCTGCGAGCTCAGCGGCTATGACGCAGCGCCCGTGAAGATCGGGATCGACGCCGACATCCCCCTCACGGGCGGGCTTGGCTCGAGCTCCACCTGCATCGTCACGGGCGTGGCTGCGGGCCTCCTCGCGTGCGGGCAAGACGCGGAGCCCTCGCGCGTGATCGAGATCGCGAACGCCATCGAGGGCCACCCCGATAACGTCGTGGCCTGCGTGCTCGGCAGCCTCGCGAGCTCCTGCACCACCGAAGACGACGAACTCATCATCGTCTCCTGGCCGGTGGACGAGCGCTGGCGCTTCGCGCTGCTCTGCCCGCCGTACGCGGTGCGCACGGACAAGGCGCGCATGGTGCTGCCGAAGGAGGTGCCGCATCGCGTGGTCGAGTGGCAATCGAGCCGCTGCCTCGCGCTCGTGCGCGCACTCGGTGAAGGCGACGGCGAACTCCTTGGCGCCGTGCTCTCGGACCGCATCCACGAGCCCTACCGCAAGCAACTCATCCCCGACCACGACCGCGCGAAGAAGCTCGCGCTCGACGCCGGAGCCTCGGGGTTCTGGATCAGCGGGTCGGGTTCGGCGCTCCTCGCGGCCTGCCTTTCCGACGACGACGCCGAGGCCGTATCCGCCGCGTGGGAGCGGGAGTTCCCCGCCTACGAGCGCTTCATCCTCTCCACCGACCTCGACGGCTTCGAGGTCAAGCCCGTTTAGGCCGCGAACCCCCACTCGAATACTTACGCCGTGGACCCAGTTTTTCGGTGCATTTGATGCACCGAAAAACTGGGTCCACGGCGGAAAATTTCGGGGTAGGTCCACGGCGGAAAATATCGGGGTAGGTCCACGGCGGAAGTGAATCGTGCCTACACCGCCTGGACTTGGGGTTCGGCGTGGGTGCCGCCCTCGTGGAGCTTGAGGAAGCTGCGCGCCTGGTTGCGGGCCTGGCGCGACGGGTTGCGGCGGAACTCGTCGCCGATGAGGTAGTTGATGTAGCTCGCGGTGTCCTGCACCTCGGGGTGGTTGCCCGGCGCCTTGAACGTGAGGAACGTGGTGTCGCGCTCGAGGCCGTCCGGTTCGTCGATCGTCTCGATCGTGCCGATGCCATCGCTGAAGGCCATGGCCCCCGCCGCAGCATGCGTGCGCTCGAGGTTTTGGTAGGCGCGATCAAGCCGCTCGCCCATGAGGTTGTCCTCGACGCGCTCGTCGAGCGCCGCGAGCGCGCGCTCCCAGTGGTCGTCATTGGCGTTCCACGCGCGTCCGATTTCGGGGTAGGCCTCCTCCACCACGGGCGCCACGCGCCTCGCGATGATCTGCGCAGCCGTGAGCTCGGGAGACCGCGTCGCGGCCGCGGGAGCCGCCTGCGGGGCCTGCGGCACCCGTGGAACCCGCCGGACTTGCGGCGCCTGCCGGACTTGCGGGACTTGCGGCACCTGCGGCGCCTGCGGGACTTGCGGCGCCTGCGGTAGTGCGGGCACATGCGTCACGGCCGCCGGGATGTTCTCCGGACGCGCCGAGATCTGGTTCGAGAGCTCGCGCGCCTCGATGCACTGCACTCCGAAGGCGCTCGAGACCGCGGGATCCCACCACGAGGTGCCCACGTCGCCCACCGAGCCATCCGCGCGCTTGATCACGGGCATGTCGTCGAGCATGTTCTTGCCCATGCGCTCGGAGAGCACGGCGCGCACACCCTTCGCCCTCTGCGACATGCGCTCCTTGAGGCTCTTGCCGGCAACGTAGTCCACGGCGATCTGGTCGAGGTCGCGCGTATCGGCGAGGGGCTCCATGTAGGGGTTGTCGCCAACGACGTAGCGCGCCGGCTGCTCGCTCATGGGCGCACGGGAGGAGGGGTCGATCGCCCCATGGCCGGGCGCCACCTGCGGGCCGTGCGCCGCATGCGCGTGGTTGGTCATGCGTACGGGCTTTTCCGCCACGCCCTGGCCATAGAGAAGTTCCTCGTAGGCCTCGTGTTCACGACGAATGGCCCGATAGCCGAGGCCACCCGCCACGCCGGCACCGACCGCGGCGCCCACCACCCCCGAGATGGCGGAGGCCGCGATCATCGCAGTGTCGCTTGCGGCCCACGCCACCGAGGGCGCGAGCACGACGGGCGCGGCGGCACTCGCCGCAGCCACCCAGGCAGATGTCCGAGAAGCAGAGCCCATGGTTTGCCTTTCGCCGGCACCTTCGCGCGACGGGCGCGGCACGAGGCGCGCTCGAGGGTCCTGTGGCATGGCGCAAGGGACGGCTCGAGCAGGGTGTCTTGGGGAGGCCCTCGCCCGTGGCGAGACATCCAAAAGACGGCGTGGTGTCGTTTGAGCTTCGTGTACCGTCGCGATTGTCCACAAATATAGAGAACAAGGCCCCTTCCCTGCAAGAACTTTCCAGAGGAAAGCCCCAAGCGGACATCCTGCGCGCCGCCGAACGACGGGGGCCGTCCGCCTACATATCGCAAAAGATCGCTCCAATCTCTGCGAGCATGGGAGGAACTCCTTCATGAAGGGATCTCCCATGCGTGACATCGCCATCGTCACCGGTGCCTCGAGCGGCCTCGGCCGCGAGTTCGTCCGGCAGCTTGACCTCGGGTCGGGCGGCCCCTTGGACGAGATTTGGTGCATCGCGCGCAATGAAACCGCACTCGCCGAGGTCAAGGCGCAATGTCACACGCCCGTGAAGGTCCTCGCGCTCGATCTCACGAGCAGCGACGCCTTCGCCACGCTCGCCTCCGAGCTCTCCGCTGCGGCCGACGGGCTGAACATCCAATGGCTCGTGAACTGCGCCGGCTTCGGCAAGTTCGGCACGTTTGAGGAGGTGGGCGACGCGAACGCCTCGATGGTGAAGCTCAACTGCCTCGCCGTCGTCGAGGCCTGCTACCAGGCGCTCCTCTACATGCACGCCGGCTCGCGCATCGTGAACATCGCGAGCGCCGCCGCCCTCATCCCCCAGCCGGGTCTCTCCACCTACGGCGCCACGAAGCGCTTCGTGCTCGATTTCTCGCGCGCGCTCGACGCGGAGATCGGCCCGGTGGGCATCCACGTCACAGCCGTCTGCCCGAAGTTCATGCACACGAAATTCCTCGATAAGCCGGGCGACCACGGCGCGCTCGATCGCGTGCTGTGGATCGGCTTCGAGGATCCGCGCACGTGCGTGAGCGAATCGCTACGCGCCGCGCTGCGCGGCAAGCGCGTGGCCATCACCTCGCCCGACGTCCGCGTGATGAACGCGCTTTGCAAGGTGATCCCCACGGACGCGGCCATGGCCATAGAGGCCAAGATCGGCCAGTGGACCACGCAGAAAAACGCGAAGTAGACATCTCAAAGACTTACGCCGCGTAACCACTAGACATCTCAAAGACTTACGCCGCGTAACCACTAGACATCTCAAAGACTTACGCCGCGTAACCACTTTTTCGGTGCGGCATCGCACCGAAAAAGTGGTTACGCGGCGAAAAGAAGTACGAGCTAGTCCGAATAGTCCGTGCGCGCGGCCTTCCTTGCCGAACGCACCAGAAAGTCCTGGTTGTTCGGGGTGGACTGGAGGCCCTTGATGAGGGAGGCCTCGGCGCGCTCGACATTGTTCATGTTCGCGAGCACGCGCCTCAGGCCCCACACGAGCGGCGCCATCGTCGGGTCGATGAGGCGATCCTCGTTGCGCGTGCCGGAGGCCACCGGGTCGATAGCGGGGAAGATGCGCTTGTCGGCCATGCCGCGGTCGAGCTTGAGCTCCATGTTGCCGGTGCCCTTGAACTCCTCGAAGATCACCTCGTCCATCTTCGAGCCGGTGTCGATGAGCGCGGAGGCGATGATCGTGAGCGAGCCGCCGTGCTCGATGTTGCGCGCGGCGCCGAGGAAGCGCTTCGGCGGGTAGAGCGCGGCGGAATCGACGCCGCCGGAGAGGATGCGGCCCGAGGGCGGCGCGGCGAGGTTGTAGGCGCGCGCGAGGCGCGTGATCGAATCGAGCACGACCACCACGTCCTCGCCCTGCTCCACGAGGCGCTTGGCGCGCTCGATCACGAGCTCCGCCACCTGCGTGTGGTTGTCCGCCGGCATGTCGAAGGTCGAGGCCACGACGTCGCCCTTGATGGAGCGCTCCATGTCCGTGACCTCCTCGGGACGTTCGTCCACGAGAAGGCAGATGAGGTGCACCTCGGGGTTGTTCGTCGAGATGGACTGGCAGATGCGCTTCAGGATGGTGGTCTTGCCGGCCTTCGGCGGGCTCACGATGAGGCCGCGCTGGCCCTTGCCGATGGGCGCGACGATGTCGATCGCGCGGCCGGTCGTGGCCTCCTTCGTGGTTTCCATCTTGAGGCGCTCGTCGGGGAAGATCGGCGTGAGGTCGCGGAAGCGCGGGCGCCGCGCCGCGAGCTGCGGGTCGATGCCGTTCACGGTGACGATCTTCGAGAGCGCGGGGTAGCGGTCGTTCGGGCGGCTCGGGCGCACGGAGCCGGAGATGAGGTCGCCGCGGCGAAGGCCCTGCTGGCGGATCATCGCCTGCGGCACGAACGCGTCGTTGTCGCCGGGCATGTAGTTGCCGGTGCGCAGGAACCCGTAGCCCTCGGGCACGATGTCGAGGATGCCCGTGACGTCGCGGAAGCCCTCGAGCGCGGCGGCCTTCTGGTAGATGGACTCCACGAGGTCGGCCTTGCGCACGCCGAGGTAGTCGAGCCCGAGCTCGCGCGCACGGTCGCGAAGCTCGACGACCTTCATCTCCTGGAGCTCCTCGCGCGAGAGGCTCGGCTCGGCCGGGGTTTGCTCGCGACGGTTCTTGTGGCGGTTGCGGCGCGCGTTGTAGCCCTGGCCCTGCTGGTTGTTGTAGGCGTAGTTGCGGCCCTGGCCTTGGTTTTGCTGGCCTTGGCTCTGCTGTCCCTGCTGGCCTTGGCTCTGCTGGCCCTGGCCTTGCGGCTGCGTCGGCGCGGGCGCCTTCTCCTTGGGCTCCTCGGCGGGCTTGGCCGCCTCGTCCTTGGGCGCCACGGCAGCGGGGGCCTCGCCCTCGGCGGCCTTCTTGCGGCGAGTGCGCTTGCGCGGCGCGGCCTCTGCGCTCGCGTCCTCGGCGGCCTCGGCCTTGGCGACCTCGGCCTTGGCGGCCTTCGGGGCCTTCGCCTCGCTGGCCTCAGCCTCGGCGTCGGCGCTCTTGCGCGTGCGACGCGTGCGACGCGGACGATCCGCCTCGGCGAGCGTCTGCGCGGGCGCAGGG
>CANPVI010000108.1 GCA_947581665.1 uncultured Atopobiaceae bacterium
CTGCACGAGTTCCTCGACAGCCCGCGCGAGCTCGCGGTGGAGATCGCCAAGGAGGAGGCTTCCGGCGCCGACGAGGCCACGCTCCTCAAGAAGAAGAACCTGCTCGACCGCATCGACTCCATGAGCGAGGCCAACCCGATGCTCGGCCTGCGCGGCTGCCGCCTCGGCATCATGTTCCCCGAGCTCACCGACATGCAGACCAAGGCCATCGCCACGGCCATGGCCGAGCTCAAGAAGGAGGGCCTCAAGCCCGAGCCCGAGATCATGATCCCGCTCGTCTCCCTCGAGACCGAGCTCGTGCTGCTCCGCGACCAGGTGACCAAGGTCATCAACGAGGTCGCCGAGGAGCAGGGTGTGGAGCTTGAGATCCCCATCGGCACGATGATCGAGCTCCCGCGCGCTGCCATCATGGCGGACGAGATCGGCAAGCACGCCGACTTCTTCTCCTTCGGCACCAACGACCTCACCCAGACCGCCTTCGGGTTCTCCCGCGACGACGTCGAGGCCTCCTTCGTGCCCGAGTACCTGCGCGAGAAGATCCTCACCTCGAACCCGTTCGAGACCCTCGACGTGGGCGTGGCCAAGCTCGTCGACATGGGCGCCAAGGGCGGCCGTGCCGCGAACCCCGACATCGTGATGGGCGTCTGCGGCGAGACCGGCGGCGATCCCACCTCGATCGGCATGTACTACGGCATCGGCCTCGACTACGTGTCCTGCTCGCCGTACCGTGTGCCGGTGGCGCGCCTTGCCGCCGCCCAGGCCAAGATCAAGGCCGCGGGCAAGATGGGCCACGTGGACAAGTAGTCCTCGCAGGTAACACCGCCTGACCTCAAAGGAGGGGCCGCTTCGCGCGACCCCTCCTCTTTGCATGGTGACGATGTCGAAGTCTTACTACAGCGTGAACGACTTCTGGGCAAGCAGTTCATCGCCGAAGCTCAAGAACTCTTCAACTTCCACGTCGATGGGAGTGGTGGTGTCCTGCAAGTTGTACAGGAGCTCGCAGGATGTGGTGGCTCCGGGCTTCACCTTCTGCATGTAGCCGCTCGAATCGTAGTCGGTACCGAAGCCCATCGAGCATTCGACGCCGTTTTGGTAGACCGTCTCGTTGCACGCGGTGGCAAACGATTGCGTTTCGTTCGAGTTATTGGTGAAGGAGTAGGTGATCACGACGGCGGGGTTCCCGTCGTAATCGGTGGTTACGCGCGCGTTGTCGATGGTGACGGCATAGGGACTATCTGCGACGGGAGCGGACTGCTCCTCGGGCTCATCGGCGTTTTCAGCTTGGTCCACGGTTTGGGCGGGTGCGGTTGAACTTGCTTGCTCATCTTGAGAGGAATTTCCTGATGAGGCCGAGCTTCCGCATCCGTATAGTGGCGTGACGAGACAGGCTGTCGCCATGAGGGCAGCGAGGCTTTCCGTGAGAAGGCGTTTCACGTGTTCTCCTTTCAAAAGAGCTGGGCGTATGAGCCGATAGGCCTCGATCTATCGGCATGCTAGGAAGACAGTGAGGTGCTTTCCTCAACTCGGAGTGGAATTAGGCTGGATAGTGGGCTAATCGCTCGCTAGTTGGAGCTATCCGATGGCGCGAGCGAGAGCGCTCGTTGCCATGAGGATGCCGAAGCACACGCCCCACCAGATCGCGACGTGCTTTACGCAACGGATGCGAGGCGCTGGGTCGTGTGCGTAGTCGCCTCTCAAGAGGAAGAAGGAGACGATTTCATAGCCTGCGGCGAAGTTGCCGAGGATGCCCATAGAGAGGCCATAGATGATGTTGCCCCAGATGGGAAGCGATTGGCTAGGGTTGAAGAACCCCTCTATGCAGAATAACGCGCCGAAGACGAGGGCGACTATCGCGACAACCCACGCAGGACCTTTGCGCGTGGCGCGCGATGCTGGCTGAACTCCCAAGATTTGTGGGGAATGGCAGTCGAGTGGCGCCTGAGTGGGCGCCACCGAAGCCGATTGCAGAGGATTGGGTGGTGCATCGACGCGCGGCGGCCCCGGTGGAGCGGGTCTTCCCTGCGATACAACATACCCACGCACTCCAGATGCTTGGAGTGCGCGCATCAGCTCTCCTTTGAGCTGCGTCGCGTCCAATGGTCTCGACGAGGGCTCGAGTGCGCAACAACGATCCACGAGTGCTGCGATGGGAGTGGGAACCATAGAGGGATCGTGGAGAAGCTCGTGGTAGCTCCGCTCGGTGGGAGGGATCGCGCACAGCATGAATCCGAGGACGCGCCCGAGGGAGAACACGTCGCTCTGTGCGGTGGTCTCGGCGTAGCCCACCTGCTCCGGCGAAGCATAGCCAAGACTTCCGAGGATGATCGTGTCGTGGCGCTTGGGCTCTCCCTCGCCAGCGATGCGCGCGATCCCTGGGTCGATCAACGACGCACCGTCGAAGGAAAGAATGACGTTCGATGGCTTGATGTCTCGATGCACGATCCTTGCGGCGGCGAGCGCTGCATCCGCTTCGCAGAGGTCGCTTAGAATGCGTGCTGCCTCGTGCACTTCTAGACGACCCTTGCGAGCGACGTAGTCGTGGAGGTCCTCGCCGGGCACGTATTCGAGGACGATGGACACCCTGCCTTCATACTCGAACATGTCGAGCAGTTTCGGCAGGTGCGGGTCATTGATCGTGGCATAGCGTCGCCAGAGCACCTCATTGAAGAGCGGCTGGTCGAACATCTTCAAGATGACGGTCTGCTCTGAACCGTCGTCCAGAGATCGCGTCGCAAGTCCGGTTGACATGCCAGCTTTCGACGCGAGTACGCGCTGCATGATGTAGGTGCCCGATTGCGCGTCCACCCAGCGCGCTCCCTGCGGCATGGTTGCGGAGTGCGGGCCTTTTCGTTCGCGTTCCACGAGCGGGGGCTAATCGTCTACGAGCACGTCGAAACCGAGCCGGTAGAGTTCGTCGTCCGTCTCTTGTCGAGAAAGCCCGGCGTCGATCGCACGGATGATGACGGCATCGCGCGGGTCTTTCGGCCAAAGGCGCGATTGGCCCGCGCGGGTGAGGAGCCGCTGTGTCTCATGGAGATCGAGGCCCATTCCGATGGCGAGCTTGAGGGCGGTATCACGTCCGCAACCTCGGTCGCCGGCGAAGATGTAGTAGCCAAATGTGCTCCCAATGCCCGCCGCTGATATCACGTCTGCGCGAGTGAGCCCTCTCTCCTCGAGGAGTTGGCGAAGGTAGCCATCGAGCGACGTATCCACTTTGGGCAGGGACTCGAGGTAGGCCTCGGTGGAGACGGCGTGCAGCAAATCGTCCAACAGTTTGTCTGAATCGGGCTCGGCAGTGCGGTTCATCGGTTCCTCGCTTGGCGTATGCAAAGGGTTGCGAGAAGGCCAAGGGCCAGACGTGACCCTCTCGCGTGCTTGCGTGCATTGTGCCATGCGATCTTCACAAGGTTTAGGCGTGTCTGGGCAGTGGATGTCCGATGGCTCCCCCATGCGTTGCGCCGTGAGCCAGGGACGCCGCCAGCTCCTGAAACGACGTATCGCTGAACCATCCATCAAGCTCGCTTCCAGCTGTTCATTCCACCCCGCTGAGCCTAGTAACGAGCGTTTGGGAATACCTCAACTGAGAGTTGGATCAGTTCATACGCATGCGCGTGACACCGTCGTATGCATCCTCGAAATCCGCAACGGCCGATCGGATGCGAATTTCTCCGCAAGGGACTGTTGGTCATGAGGAGGAATGGCGCACCCGACGAGGCAGGATGCCGCTCTCCTCGTCGGGTGCGTGGAATCATGATGGATCCGGCTGATTGAGGCCAGTTTGACCAAGCTGCCTGCTCGTCCTGTGGCCCTTTACGAAAAACGTACCAGAAGGCGCTATGCGGGTGCGAGACGACATGAGCATCGCCCTTCGAGCGGTTGCTCGACACAAACATGGTCCCTGGCGCAATCCGGAGATGCGAATGCCATCCCATGCCGACCAACCGCGACACCAACGCAACTAGTGCCCATCAGAGAACCAGGAATTACCGTCCGTAGACGTAACGGGCGTTGTATGCGGATGCCATGGCGTTGGTGTTACGGACGATGAAGTACATGGCAATGATGGGGCCCAAGAAGCAGAGCAGGAGTCCGACGACGTACCAGAGGAGGATCGTCGTGCCATTCTCGTTGAATCGCAGCCCGTAGCTCGGCGCGTTGTTGTAGAGACGGTTTGCGATCTTGTACATCCAATAGACCTCGTAGATGCCGCAGGTAACGAAGGACAGGAGGATGAAGGCGACGAGGCCGCCGGTCTTCTCGCCGTCATTGGCGCACATGATGTTGATATCTTGGGCCAGCTTGTAGACGAAGTAATAGGAGTAGATCCCGAGTGTGATGATGGAGAGCACGATATAGAGCAAGATGTTGCGATTGGTTTTGATAGGGCGACGAACGCCGTTGACGAACGCTTTGGGATCGACGGGTGCATTTGACGATCCGCGCGGCACCTCAGGCTCGGGCATCACATAGTTAAGCGCAGCGTCCTGTGGAATCGGGTTCTGCTGGGGCGGTTCAGGGCCATGGTTATTGGATACGGGCGCACCGCACGAACTGCAGAAGGCCGCGCCATCTGGGACCTGACTTCCGCAATGTGGACAGAACATGAAGTCTCCTTCTCTCTCTTTCGCACCCTAGATCGACAGGTGCGACGTTATCCGATGAAGCTCAACCACTCCAAGCATGTGGGTTCGTTGATCCCAACCACGGTGGGATCGAGCCTCGCGACCCAAGATTGTTCGAAAAGGCCCACCGCAGAGCCCATTCGCAGCGTCCAGAGCACGATGACGGCGATGCAGAGGAGCAACGCGACCGTTGTTGCCCAGCTTCCGAGTTTCGGGGACATGCCGAAGAGCACGATGGCGGCCACCGGCGCCCAGAAGAGCGGGTGCAGCGAGAAGGCACGTATAACATCGCCGGTGAAGAACGCAAGCCAAGCTCTGGTCAAGCCACAACCTGGGCACGAGATGCCGAAGAAGAACCGAAACGGGCAACCCACGTCGATCAAGAAGAGGAGCAGGCCGGCGAAGGCGATGACCATGACCGGCTTGAAGGCGTTCATCCAATCGCGCATCCCCACAGTGCGGGATGCTGCTCGCGTATCGGTGGTGTTGCCGATCATCAATAGCCTTCACTATGCCCGGGTATGCGAGATTTCGCAGCTCGCATGCCAGTTCTCTTGATGGATGAGTGCTTTAGGAACTTTGCTCTTAACGTCCATTGAACCCTTCCTCGGTTTGGACTGTGGCTGGATGATGATACTCGCTTGCACATCTGCGCCCATAGCTTCGCGTGATTTGGCCGACACGCGCCTGCGCATTCGGCCAAATGCCGAAGCGGTCTGTGAAGGTTTGTAGATTCGTGGGCAGAGTGATGTGAATTAGAGCATCGTCCCCTCAGATCTCCACCTCGCTCGAGAGGAATGCTCCAAGCGGGCACTCTGGGCCGCCCACGACGAGCGTTCGCGCCTGCGGGTAGCGAAGGAGGAACGCCGTGAGGCCGTCGGTGGCTTTCACTCGACCGCTCT
>CANPVI010000109.1 GCA_947581665.1 uncultured Atopobiaceae bacterium
GACGGGAAAGCCCGCCTCGATGACGTCCACGCCGAGGTTCACCAGCTCCTCTGCGACGAGGAGCTTCTCGGCGGTGTTCATGGAGGCGCCGGGCGACTGCTCGCCGTCGCGGAGCGTGGTGTCGAAGATGGCGATGGATCGGGTCATGGTTCACTCCTTGCCCTGGATGAGCACTTCGGCGAGGGTGCGCTTCGGCACGTGGTGCACGCCGTCCGGGCCGCGCCAGTATGTGAGGCTCGCACCGGGTTGCGCCGACTCGAGGACGCAGGTCTCCGCGGGCACCCCGAGCGCGAGGACGAGAAGCGCGGTCATGCCCTCGGCGCCCTCGCCCACCACGTCGGCGACGACGCGCGGATCGAAGCTCGCGAGCATGCAGAGCCCGGCTCCCGCCTCCACCGCGGCGAGGGCGATCGTCTGGGCGGCGATGCCGCAATCGCACCAGGTGAAGTTGCCGGGCTCACCCTCGGAGAAGATGACGAGGTAGCCGCTTGGGCGCTCGCCCTCTGAAGGCCCGTCCCAACCCTTCAGCGCGGCCGCCCAGCGAAGGCCACCGAAAAGCTCGGCGCGGTCCTCGGCCTCGTCCACGATCGCGTAGCGAAGCGGCTGGCGGTTCGCGGCCGACGCCACTTTGCGCGCGATGTCCACGAGCGCGAGGAGGAAGCCGCGCCCAAGCGATTCGCGCTCGTTGAAGCGGCGATAGCTCCTGCAGGAGCGCACGGTGTCCTCGAAGTCCAAGAGCCCAAACGAGAGCTTCGCCTCGCGAAGCAGCTCCCTGTCCCCCATCGCCCCTCCTCTGCATCCGCACGCGGCGCGCTTCTCGATCTGCGCGTATTCCGTGCTAGATTGTGGTGAAAGTCTACTCCTCGCTCTCGCCGATCGCGCCCATCCGAAAGCCATGTGGGCTCGAAAGGTTGGGTAGGAAGTACCGCATGGAAGCGCAGACCCTCATAACCCTCTCAAGAGCCGCGCGGCTCACGCGCCTCTTGCCGCTGCCGGGGCAAGACCCCGCGCGCGTCTATGGTGTCGTGAGCGACGGGCTTCCGCAGCCGCCAAACGGGCTTGGTTACGTGGTGGAAATCGTGGACTACCGCACGGTGCGCGTGCGGGCGTGGATTCGCGTGGGCATGAGCCTCTGGGCCTGCGACGCGCCGCTTTCCGAAGAGCCCCTTCGGGAGGCCGACCTCACGTTCCTTCGCGACGGCTCCTCGACCAACACCGGCGTGGTGAGGCTCGCGCGCTCGGGCTCGATGGACGTGGCGCGCTGGAGCACGAGCGAGCGCGAGGTGCGCTATGCGCTCGAGCTCTCCGAGCGCATGATCGGACCCTACGCGAAGCCGCGCCCGAGCCTGGCGGTGCGCACGCTCGCGGCGCTCTCCTGGGTGGCGCTCGTGGAGGTGGGCTCGGCCTTCGTGGACGCCTTCACCATCACCGACGCCCTCACGCTCCTCTCCCGAGAGGCGCTCCCCGACGCGCTCGACCTCATCGCGAGGAGGGCCGAGGACGATCCGCACCTCGCGCGCCTCGCCCAATCGCTCAAAGCCGCCGGCGCGGGCGACGTGCGCCGCATTTGCGCGGCTCACGGCGTGGAGGGGATCTACCTCCACACCACGCATCTCTTCTGGATCCGCTTCGACGAGGGCGCGCTGGGCCCCGAGGACACCGCGTGCCTCCATGCGGTGGAGGCGGCCATCAACCGCGCAATCCTCGCCATCTCCTGGATCCTCGACCGCGATCTCGGCGCCGAGGCGCTCACCGACGCGCTTTGGGAGAGGGCCGAGCGCGAGGCGGTCCTCGGCATCGTCTCGCAGGCGCCGCCGCTCTTCGACACGCAAGGCGAGGGCAATCCCCGTCGCTCGATCTACGGCACCACCTGCGAGCGCGGGGGCGAATGGGATCTTCGCACGCGGATCGCGCGGATGATGGAGGCGCTTCGCCTGCCCACGCGCGTGCCCGGACGCTTCGACTGCGACGCGCACCGTGGCGTGGTGGCCTTCGAGCTCGGCGTCCCCGGCGCGCGCATGCTCGGGAGGACACCGGGCAGCGAGGCCGCGAAACGCCTGCGCAGGGCCTATGCCGAGCGCCTTGCGCTCGTCTTTTGCGCGATGGGGTTCGGCGCCTCCGTGGGCGTCACCCGCGTGCGGGTGAGCTGCTTCGAGGACGACTTCGATGGAGCCCCCTACCTCGGCCTCGACCTTTCCCGCGTGGACTTCGCCGCGGGCATCCTGCCCGTCCTGCGCACTGCGGAGGAGGACGCCCTCGAGGCGGAGGTCGACTCCCTCCTCGAGGCCCAGGAGCGCGCGGGCGCCCTTCGCCACGGGAGCTCCGCACTCGAGTTCGAGGCGCTCGACCTCGACGAGCGCCATGGCGAGCGCGCCATCGATTCCCGCCCGCTCCCGCAACCGCTCGCCGATTTCCTTCGCGCCGACGTGGTGAGCGATCTCTACGTCTACGGCACCACGAACGATCCCCTCATCGCCGAGGTCACCCGCATCCTCGACGAGAACCACGATTCGGCGCTCATGGCCGTGATGGAGCTCGAGGGCCTTCTCGCGAGGATCGATCAGGAACAGGAGGACGGGCGCCAACCGCTCTACTGCTCGAGCGGCTCGGATCGCCTCGTCGTCGCCCTCTCGGGAAGCGCCCCCTCGACGCGCTACGCGCCCGTGCGCGACGTCACGTACGCCACGAAGCTCCAGCTCGCGCGCCTCTACCTCGAGCTCGGCGATGCGCTCCGCGCCCTCGAGGCGGCCGAGGAGTGCGTGCGCCTCGCCCCCACCTCGCCCGCGTCGCACATCACCCTCGCCGACATCTACTCCCGGCTCGACCGCTACGACGAGGCCGCCCATTCGCTCATCCGCTCCCTCGGGCTCTCCCTCACGCCCTCCGAGGCCTCCTACGTGTTCTATCGCCTCGCGTTCGCGCTGTGGAAGACCGACCGCACGCAAGCCGCGGAAGCCGCCTACACGCTCGCCGTGGACGACCCGATCGTGGGCAACCAGGCGATGATGGAGCTCGCGGAACTGCGTGTCACCTGCGGTTTTTCGGGCGAGTATTCCAAGCCCGCCGCCCGCGTGATCCTCGAGACGGAGGGCATCCCCATCCCGCTTTCCATGGAGTTCATGCAGACGCTCGGCAAGGCGGTCGTGGGCCTCACGGACGCGGGCGTCTTCGACCCCACGTGGCAGGGGCTTCGCACGCTCATCCCCGAGCTCGGGGGCGACGATCTTGCGAATCTCATCCATTCGTTGAAAGAAGGCGTCCCGAGGACGCCGTGAGCGGCACGGTTCTGCCGGCTCTTTCCCGATCCTCTATCCTCGGATTCGCGGGCGACGCTCGCGCCCGCGTCCACCTGAGACGTGGCCTGTGGGAACTGGCTGCCCCAAGCGCATGCCGGGACCTCGGCCCCACGAGGAGAAGAGGTTTTCTGTGGCAGACAAGAAAGGCTTCGTAACGGAGTTCAAGGAATTCATCTCGCGCGGAAGCGTCATCGATCTCGCCGTCGGCGTCATCATCGGCGGCGCGTTCCAGCAAATCGTGAACTCGCTCGTGAACGACGTCGTCATGCCCCTCATCGGCATCATCCTCGGCGGCCTCGACTTCACCCAGCTCTCGTTCGGCTTCATGGGCGCGCAGATCATGTACGGCAACTTCATCCAGGCGTGCATCAACTTCTTCATCTTGGCCGTCGTCATCTTCTGCATCGTGAAGGCCATCAACACGGCCCACGACGCGATGGAGGCCAAGCTGAAGCACGAGGCCGAAGAAGGGGCCGCAGAAGAGGCGCCCGAGCCCTCAGAGGAGGTCAAGCTCCTCACCGAGATCCGCGACGCCCTCCTCGATCGCGAGTAAGGAGATGGGCAATAAAGCTCTTTCCTAATTGATTTCGTCGAGGAGGGGCGTTTACGGTGCAACGGAGCTGCGCGGTAAACGCCCCTCCTCGACGCGAGTGGAGAATCGCCGGCCTTTGCGCGAGGCACGGAGGCTGGCTCTGTTTTGACTCAGCCCGAACGGGCCCGCTTGCCGCGCACGCCTTCGGCGCACACCGCAAGCGGGTTCGTTCGAGCAACCAAGGAATGACGCCGCGCACGCTTCGCTGAGCACCGCAAGCGGGTTCGTCCGGGCGAAAGGGGCATGTACGGGTACATACCGAGAGGTTCGAACGTACGGCGAAAGGCACCCCCATGGCGAGCACCCTGAGCGCGAACACCAACGCGAGCGTCACCCTCGAAAGCACCGACCCCGCCACCAGCTCGCGACGCGCCATGGACGGCATGACCGCCGCGGCGCAGGCGGCCTACGCGCTCTCCGAGGCGGCGGTGATCTTCCCCATCACGCCGGCCTCCCACATGGCGGAGACGGTGGAGGCGTGGAGCGTCGCCGGCAGGAAGAACCTCCTCGGCGAGACGGTCGACGTGAAGGAGATGCAGAGCGAGAAGGGCGTCGCGGGCTGCGTGCACGGCTGCCTCGCGGGCGGGGCGCTCACCTCGAGCTTCACCGCCTCCCAGGGCCTCATGCTCATGATCCCGAACCTCTATAAGATCTCCGGCGAGCTCTTGCCGGGCGTCTTCCACGTCACCTGCCGTTCGCTCTCCGCGCACGCGCTCTCGATCTTCGGCGACCACCAGGACGTGATGGCCGTGCGCCAAACCGGCGTGGCCATCCTCTTCTCCACCTCCGTGCAGGAATGCATGGACCTCTCGCTCGTGGCACACCTCGCGGCCATCGACGCGTCGCTCCCCGTCATCCACGCGATGGACGGCTTTCGCACCTCCGACGAGATCGAGACCATCGACGTCATCAGCCAAGAGGACATGCGCCCGCTCGTGGACTGGGAAAAGGTGCAGGCCTTCCGCGATCGCGCCATGAACCCCGAGCACCCGATGATCCGCGGCACCGCGCAAAACGGTGACGTCTACTTCCAAAACCGCGAGGCGCCGAACCGCTTCTACGACGCGCTCCCGGGCACGGTGCAGGCGGCGATGGATCGCGTGGCGACGCTCATCGGACGCCCCTACCACCTCTTCGACTACGTGGGCGCCGCAGACGCCGAGCGCGTGGTCGTGTGCATGGGATCGGCCGCCGACGTGGTGGAGGAGGTCGTGCGCTACCTCTGCGCCAAGGGCGAGAAGGTGGGGGTCGTGAAGGTGCGGCTCTACCGGCCCTTCTCCGCGCAGGACTTCGTGGACGCCATCCCGCCCACGGCGAAGATCGTGGCCACGCTCGATCGCACGAAGGAGCCGGGAAGCCTCGGCGAGCCCCTCTACCTCGACGTGGCCTGCGCCCTCGCGGAGGCGGGGCGTGGCGTGCAGGTGATCGGCGGGCGCTATGGCCTCTCCTCGAAGGAGTTCTCCCCCACCATGGTGGCTGCGGTCTTCGAGAACATGGCGGCCGATGAGCCGAAGCGCCGCTTCACCGTGGGCATCGACGACGACGTGACCCACCTCTCGCTCCCCGTCGGCCCGTCGCTGAACACCCTGCCCGCGGGAATCGCCCAATGCATGTTCTACGGCTTCGGCTCGGAC
>CANPVI010000110.1 GCA_947581665.1 uncultured Atopobiaceae bacterium
GGAGACCACCACCTACCGCGTCGATGGGCCCTACGAGGACGGCCGGCATCCCTCCTCGGTGGAGTTCGTGGGCAGCATCGGGCTCGACCTCGCACGACGCGACTTCACGGTGAATGCCATGGCATGGCACCCCACGCGTGGCCTCCTCGATCCGTATCGCGGCGAGGAGGATCTCCTTGCGCAGTGCATTCGCGCGGTGGGGGATCCTCGCGCGTGCTTCGAGGAGGACGGCCTGCGCGTGCTTCGCGCCGTGCGCTTCGCGGCGCGGCTCGGCTTTGCCATCGAGCCCCGCACGCAAGACGCGGTGCGCGCGCTCGCGCCTCTCCTCGCGCGCGTGTCGCCCGAGCGCATCGGCACGGAGCTCCGCGGCATCCTCATGGCGGGGCGCGGCGGGTGGCCGCTTCGCGAGGAGCGCGAGGCGATGTTCGCCGCCATTCCCGAGCTCGCGCCCATGGAGGGCTTCGCCCAGCACTCGCGCTACCACTCGATGGACGTGCTCTGCCACGTGTGCCGGGTGATGGACTACGTGGAGGTCTACACGGGTGGCGTGGCCTCGGAGGCGCTTCGCTGGTGCGCGCTCTTGCACGACATGGGAAAGCCCTTCACGCTGCAGGTGGACGAGGCGGGCCAGGGCCATTTCTACGGCCATCCCGCCAAGGGCATGGAGATGGCGGACGCGATCATGCGCCGCTTTGCGCTGCCGCACGAGCTTCGCGCGCGCACGGTGGCGCTCGTGCGCCTCCACGACCGTCCCGTGGCCCCCACGCGCGCCTCGGTGCTCTCCATCCTCGCCGACCTCGACGAACTATGCCCCGGCGAGGCTCCGAGCCTCGTGCGGGAGCTCATGGTGATCAAGCGCGCCGATGCCATGGCGAAGGCGCCCGCCTACCGAGGCTACGCCCTCGAAGTGGACGGGCTCGACGCCATGGCGATCGGCCTGCTTGCCGAGGGGGCGCCCTATCGCGTGCGGGACCTCGCGATTTCCGGAAGGGACATCATGGGGATCGTCGGACGCCCGGGCGGCCCATGGCTGGGCGAGACGCTGCACGCGCTTCTTCTGGAGACGATGGAGGGCGCCATCCCGAACGAGCGAGGGGCACTTGGGCGACGCGCTGCCGCCATCGCTCGAGGCCTCGGGGCCTAGCCACGCGTCCTCGCCCATAGTGGAGCCGGCGGCCTCCTTTGCGGGATGCGCGCGGGAGGTCGGGGAGCGAGCGAGGAGGCGGGCCATGGAGACGGTGGAATCGCGGACGCAATCCCAGTTGGAGGCGGCGCGTGCGCTTTTCGCGGAGACCTTCGGAGGCGAGCGTTCGCCGAGCGTGGGCTTCGCGGCACCGGGGCGAAGCGAGATCGCGGGCAACCACACCGACCACGAGGGCGGTTCGGTGATCGCGTGCGCCATCGACTGCGCGCTCGCGGGCGTGGCGGCGCCGAATTCGCGTGGCGAGATTCGCGTGGTGAGCGAGGGATTCGCGCCCTTCACGCTCGACCTCGAGCGCCTGGAGCCGCTCGAGCGCGAGCTCGGCACCTCCGCCGCCCTCGTCCGCGGCATGGCGTGCCAGCTCGAGGCGCGGGGATTCGTCCCCTCGGGCGTGGACATCGCGCTCACCTCGACCATCCCCTCGGGAGGTGGGCTCTCGAGCTCGGCCGCCTTCGAGCTCGCGATGGGGCGCGTGCTCGAGGCGCTCTGGGAGCGCCGTGCGGGTTCTCCGCAAGACCCGATCGACCCCACCCAGCTCGCGCTCATGGCGAAGGAGACGGAAAACCGCTGGTTCGGCAAGCCCTGCGGGCTCATGGACCAGCTTGCGATCGCCCTCGGCGGCGTCTCCCTCATGGACTTCGAGGATCCCGACGAGCCGAAGACGAGCTCGATTGACCTCAGCTTCGAGGACCTCGGCTTCGACCTCGTGCTCGTGAAGGTGGGCGCCTCCCACGACGACCTCACGCACGAGTACGCGGCGGTGCCGCGGGAGATGCAGGCGGTGGCGCGCGCCTTCGGCAAGGAACGGCTCTCGGACGTGGCGCAGGAGGAGGTGCTTGCGAAGCTCGGCGAGCTCAGGGCCTCGCTCGGCGATCGCGCGGTGCTGCGCGCCCTCCACTTCTTCGTGGAGGATGATCTCGTGCTTCGCCGCTGGCAGGCGCTCCTCGAGGAGGACATGGAGCGTTTCCTCGCACTCACGAACCGCTCGGGCGCAAGCTCCGCGATGTTTCTGCAGAACGTCTCGGTGGCGGGATCGGCCGACCAGGCGGCGATGATGGCACTCGCCCTCGCCACCCTCGAGCTCCAGGAGGCGGGTGCCTGTAGGATCCACGGCGGCGGCTTCGGCGGCACGATCCAGGTCTTCTCACCCATGGAGGCCACGCAGGCGCTTTGCCGACGCATGGACGAGGAGCTCGGGGAGCCTTCCGCCTCTGTCTATCGCGTCGTGCCGGAGGGTGCGTGCGCGTGGAGGCTCTCATGATGCCCGCAGACGAAACGCGCCTCGCCGAGCGCGCGGGCGACCTCGTGGCCTACGGGCTTCGCGAGCGCCTGCTCGCGCCAGACGACGCGCCCTTCACCTACAACCGCATCCTCGCCGAGCTCCGCCTCACGGCTCCTGCCTCGCGTTTCGGCGATGCACCGCCCGCGAGCGAGGAGGTGGCGCTCCCGGACGATTTCGACCTCGAGACATGGATCGCCGAGCTCGGAAGTGCCGTCGTCCTCGCCCAAGGCGAAGACGACGTGCCGTCGGCCCACGATCGCGCCGAGACCGCGCTCATGGCGCTTCTCATGGCCCGCCCCTCGGAGGTGAACCGGCGCTTCCAGGAGCTGCGCGTTTCGGGGGCCTCCCGGGAGGAAGGAGCGAAGCGCGCGACCGATTACCTCTACCACCTCTCCCTGAGCTCGCGCTACGTGCGCGCGGCGGCGATCGCGAGGAACATCTCGTGGACGTCCTCGAGCCCCTATGGCCCGCTTGAGATCACGATCAACCTCTCCAAGCCCGAGAAGGATCCCATCGACATTGCCGCGGCGCTCTCAAAGCCAAAGGTTGCGAAATATCCCACCTGCGCGCTCTGCCAATCGAACGAGGGCTACGAGGGCCGCCCCGCGAGCGATCCCGCAGGCGCGCAGGATCCGCGCCAAAACCTCCGCATCGTCGACGTGGAGCTCGGGGGCGAGACATGGGGCCTCCAGTACTCGCCCTACGCGTACTTCACCGAGCACTGCATCTGCATGAGCCGCCCGCACCGCCCGATGCACGTCGATCGCGAGAACATCGGGCGCCTCCTCGACTTCGTGGATGCCTTCCCGCACTACTTCATCGGCTCGAATGCCGACCTCCCCATCTGCGGGGGCTCGATCCTCTCGCACGACCACTTCCAGGGCGGCCGCCATACGTTCCCGATGATGAGGGCCGGGGTGGAGGAAGCGTTCGCGCTCGCGCATGGCGAGGTGGAGGGGGCGATCCTGCGATGGCCGCTCTCCGTCGTTCGGCTGCGCGGCGTTGATCGCGAGACGTTGCTCGACGAGGCGGCCCGCATGCTCGCGCTCTGGCGGGACTGGAGCGACGCCTCCGTGGGGCTCGTGGCAAGGGACGCCGACGGCACCCCGCACCACACGATCACGCCCGTCGCGAGGCGCCTTGATGGCGAGGCTGGCACCCCCATCTACGAGCTCTTTTGCGCTCTGCGCTCGAACCTCACCTCGCCCGAGCACCCGCTCGGCATCTTCCATCCGCACGAGCTCTACCACCACATCAAGAAGGAGAACATCGGGCTCATCGAGGTCATGGGCTTGGCAATCCTGCCGCCTCGCCTGAAGCGCGAGCTCGCCGCGGTGGAGCGCTGCTTCATCGAGGGACTTCCCTTCGAAGACGACCCCGAGGCGGCGCCGCACGCCGCGTGGGCGCGCGAACTCTTCGACGGCGCCACTCCCGACGAGCTTTCCGACGCGGCGCTCGCGGCGCGCATCCGCGAGGGGGTGGGGGAGGTCTTTTGCCACGTCCTCGAGGATTGCGGCGTCTTCAAGCAAGACGAGGCGGGCAGGGAGGCGTTCCGCCGATTTATCGAAGCGCTTCAGGGCTAAGCTTCTCTAGGCGAGCGCGCGGCGGATGATGGCGCGCCCGCGGCGAGCGAGAAGGAGAACCCATGAGCGAAGCGACCGAGCGGAAAGAGGGCCTCGGCACCCTCTGCGTCCAGAGCGGCTGGCAACCGGACAACGGCGGCCCGCGCCAAGTGCCCATCATCGAGAGCACCACCTTCAAGTACGCGACGAGCGCCGAGATGGGGGCGCTCTTCGACCTCGAGGCCAACGGCTACTTCTACAGCCGCCTCCAGAACCCCACCTGCGACTACGTGGCGGACAAGCTCCGCGCGCTCGAGGGCGGCACCGCCGCGATGCTCACGGGAAGCGGCCAGGCGGCGAGCTTCTACAGCGTCTTCAACATCGCGGGCTGCGGCGACCACGTGGTGAGCTCCTCCACCATCTATGGCGGCACCTACAACCTCTTCGCCGTCACGATGAAGCGCATGGGCATCGACTTCACCTTCGTGGAGCCCGATTGCTCAGACGAAGAGCTCGAGGCCGCCTTTCAGCCCAACACGAAGGCCGTCTTCGGCGAGACGGTGGCCAATCCCGCCCTGCGCGTGCTCGACATCGAGCGCTTCGCCAAGGCCGCGCACGAACACGGCGTACCCCTCATCATCGACAACACCTTCGCCACGCCCGTGAACTGCCGGCCCTTCGAGTGGGGCGCGGACATCGTCACGCACTCCACGACGAAGTACCTCGACGGGCACGGCGCCTGCGTGGGCGGCGCGATCATCGACCATGGCGTCTTCGATTGGATGGCGCACGCGGACAAGTTCCCCGGGCTCACGACCCCCGACGAGTCCTATCACGGCGTCACCTACGCCGAGCGCTTCGGCACAGGCGGCGCCTACATCACGAAGGCGACCGCCCAGCTCATGCGCGACTTCGGCTCCGTGCAGTCGCCCCAGGCGGCGTTCGTGCTGAACCTCGGCATCGAGAGCCTCCACGTGCGCATGAGGCGCCACTGCGAGAACGCGCAGGCGCTCGCGGAGTTCCTCGCCGCCGACGATCGCGTGGCGTGGGTGAAGTACTGCGGGCTTCCGGGCGACGAGGACTACGAGCTCGCCCAGAAGTACCTGCCGATGGGCTCCTGCGGCGTCGTCTCCTTCGGCGTGAGGGGCGGGCGCGAGGCGGCCGAGCGCTTCATGGGGCGCCTCAAGGTCTGCGCCATCGAGACCCACGTGGCCGACGCGCGCTCCTGCTGCCTGCACCCCGCCTCGACGACGCACCGGCAGATGAACGAGGAGGAGCTCGTGGCGGCCGGCATCTCGGGCGACCTCGTGCGCTTCTCCTGCGGCCTCGAAGACGCCCAGGATCTTATCGCGGACGTCGACCAGGCCCTCGCTGCGGCACTCTGAGAGACCCCATCTTGCGGCGATCTCGTCGGCTTACGTAGCGAGGTACGCTACGCCGCCGAGATCCCCACAATCTGGGGCCTCTCAGAGCGCC
>CANPVI010000111.1 GCA_947581665.1 uncultured Atopobiaceae bacterium
CTGAACGAGTGGCAGCGCCTCGACACCATCGAGCCCGTCGACGGCAAGCGCTACATCCACCACTACAACTTCCCGCCGTATTGCACGGGCGAGACCGGCCGCATGGGCGCGCCGAAGCGTCGCGAGATCGGCCATGGCAACCTCGCCGAACGCGCGCTCCTGCCGGTGATCCCCTCCGAGGAGGAGTTCCCCTACGCGATCCGCGTGGTCTCCGAGGTCATGGAATCGAACGGTTCCTCCTCCATGGCCTCCACCTGCGGTTCCACGCTCGCGCTCATGGATGCCGGCGTGCCCATCAAGCGCCCCGTCTCCGGCATCGCCATGGGCCTCATCCAGGAGGGCGACGCCTGCGTCGTGCTCTCCGACATCCAGGGCCTCGAGGACTTCCTCGGCGACATGGACTTCAAGGTCTGCGGCACCGAGCGCGGCATCACCGCGCTGCAGATGGACAACAAGGCCACGGGCCTCACGCAGGAGATCCTCGCCCGTGCCCTCGCGCAGGCCAAGGAGGGCCGCGCGTTCATCCTGAAGACGATGCTCGAGGCCGTACCCGTGCCGCGTGAGCACACGAAGGAGACGGCGCCCGAGATCGTCTCCATCACCATCCCCGAGGACAAGATCCGCGACGTCATCGGCTCCGGGGGCAAGGTCATCCGCGGCATCCAGGACGACACGAACACCACGATCGACATCCAGGAGGACGGCACCGTCTTCGTCGCCGGCGTGGGCACCGCGTCTGCCGAGGCCATCGAGCGCATCAAGGCGATCGTGAAGGTCCCCGAGGTGGGCGAGGAGTACGTCGGCCACGTGGTGAACATCCAACCTTTCGGCGCCTTCGTGGAGCTCCTGCCCGGCAAGGACGGCCTCCTCCACATCTCTCGCGTCGCGCAGGGTCGCGTCGACAAGGTCGAGGACGTGCTCTCCGTCGGCGATGAGGTCCGCGTGAAGGTCATCGAGGTGGACGAGAAGGGCAAGGTCTCCCTCGATCGCCTCGACAAGCCCGAGGCCAAGGGCACTTCGCACGGCCACGACGAAGGTCCGAGGCGAAGGAGCGCCCCCAACGCCACCACGCGCACTCGGCGTCCGGGCGACAAGGGCCAGGGCGGCCAGAACCACGGCAATCGCCCGCGCCGTCGCCACGAGTCGTAGTCGCCACACGTTCATGGTCCACCCAGGCGCCCCCGGATGCCTGCCCGGCATTCGGGGGCGTCGTCCAAGGCCTCTCGCCTTTTGGCGAAAACCGATCGCATGGCAGGTCATCCACGCAGGACTTTCCGCTGTTGGCGCAGCGTGGGAGCCCGCTAGCTGCTACTATTGACCTGCCTTAAACGAAGCAAAAACGAAGGGAGCCTTTGCCTCCCATGGCAAAACGCAAACCTCCTCTGCGAATAATCCCCCTCGGCGGTCTCGACGGCATCGGCAAGAACATGACTGCCGTCGAGTACGGAGACGACATGATCGTCGTCGACGCGGGGCTCATGTTCCCCGATGACGCTCAGCCCGGGATCGACCTCGTCCTCCCGGACTACACCTACCTCCTCGAGAACGAGGAGAAGCTCAAGGGCATCATCATCACGCACGGCCACGAGGACCACACCGGGGCGGTGCCCTACGTGCTCATGGACCTCAAGGAGGGCGTGCCCATCCTCGGCTCCAAGCTCACGCTCGGCCTCATCAAGGGCAAGCTCTCAGAATTCCCGCTCGATGACGTGGACCTCCGCGAGATCTGCGCGGGCGAGAAGTTCAAGGCGGGTGCCTTCAACGTGGAGTTCTTCTCCATGACGCACTCCATCCCCGGCGCCATGGGCGTCTTCATCCGCACTCCCCAGGGCACGGTGCTCTTCACGGGCGACTTCAAGCTCGACCAGACGCCCATCGACGGCGTCCTGCCGGATTACTCGGCGCTTGCATCCTTCGGGGCGCAGGGCGTGGATCTCCTACTCTCCGATTCCACGAACGCGACCATCCCCGGTTTCACGCCCTCCGAGGCCACCGTGGGCGATTCGCTTCGCCACATCATCAAGAACGCCGAGGGTCGCGTGTTCGTCGCGTGCTTCGCGAGCCACATCCACCGTCTCCAGCAGGTGTGCGACTGCGCGGTCTCGGTGGGCCGCAAGGTGGTGGTCACGGGACGCTCGATGATCACGAACACGAAGATCGCACGCGAGCTTGGATACCTCTCCATCTCGGAAGACGACATCATCGACGCCTATGACGCCGAGGATCTCCCGGATGACCAGGTCGTGGTGCTCTGCACGGGTTCGCAGGGCGAGCCGCTCTCGGCGCTCGCGCGCATGGCGGCGGGGGAGCACAAGACGCTCTCCATCAAGCCCGAGGACACGGTCATCATCTCCGCGACGCCCGTGCCGGGAAACGAGAAGAGCGTCCAGACGGTGGTGAACTCGCTCTCGAAGATCGGATGCACGATCTACGACCGCAACCTCGCCAACGTGCACGTGTCCGGCCATGGTTCGCAGGAGGAGCTGAAGCTCGTCCTCGCCATGACCCGTCCTCGCTACTTCGCCCCGGTGCACGGTGAGGCGGTGCACCTTCGCGCGCACGCTGCGCTCGCGCGCGACCTCGGCATTCCCGAAGACCACATCTTCGTGCTCACGAACGGCGAGACGCTCGTCATGGAGAACCATAAGGTGAACGTCGGCGAGACCGTGGAGTGCGGCGTCGTGTACGTCGACGGGCTCTCCGTGGGCGACGCGGACCCCCTCGTGCTGCGCGATCGCCAGAAGCTCTCGAGCGATGGCATCGTCACCTGCGTGGCCACGCTCGCCGCGAAGGACCACCAGGTGCGCGAGATCTCAATCACCGGCCGAGGCGTGAGCTTCCTCTCCGACGAGGGACTGCTCGACGAGGCCGAGGACGTGGTGAGGAACGCCATCAACAAGGCGAGCGTCCAGGCCGGCAGGAACGCGGAAACCACCAACAAAGCCGTGAGGAAGCAGCTCTCGAACTTCCTCTGGGCCCAAACACGGACCCGACCGATGATCATCCCCGTGGTGATGGAGGTCTAAGGTGCCCAAGAATCGCAGCTCAAACACACCACCACGCGCCCAGAAACAAGCCCAGCAGCCGCTCATCTCCCCTTCGGCGATCCAGGACATCGTGGGCGTGGTGCTCGCCGTCGTGGCGCTCGCCATGGGGCTCGCCATCCTCATCCCGCAATCCGCACCCGTGACGGCGGCCGTCGCCGAGGGCCTCTCCATCTGCTTCGGCGTGGGAGCGCTCCTCGTGCCCATCGCGCTCCTCGGCCTCGCGATCACCTTCTTCATCCCCACCACCGCGCCACTCACTGCTCGCATGGCGTGGGGGCTCCTCGCGATCGTGATCGCCATCCTCGCGATGCTCTCGCTCGCCTATCCGGGGGCTCCGGAAGACCCCGACATCCTCCTCTCCCAGGAAGCGGCGAGTGCCTCCGGTGGCTGGGTGGGGGGCTCCATCGCGTGGGTGCTCCTGTCGAGCGTGGGCCAGATCGTGGGCTATGTGGTACTTGCCGGGGTGATCGCCGCGGGACTCATCGTGTGCGGCGTCTCCATCTCGAGCATCCTCGCCAAGGCGAGAAACGCGATGTACGCGGCCCATGAGCGCCGCGCGGAGCGTATCGCGGCCCGTGAGCCGGACACGCTGCGTCGCGGGGAGCGCCAAAGCGAATCCGCGCTCCGGAAGACGCGACTCGGCACCCCTGAGGGCAAGGTGGCCACGAGCTTCATCGGCGCTCGCAAGACGTCCGTGCTCAAGCGCTCCAAGCGCGAGGAGGCACCTGCGTGGCAGGACGCGGACCTCCCCTTCGAGGGCGAGCCATACGCGCCAATGGGCTATCCCGGCTTTTCCACGGCCGCTTTCGACGGTAGCGCGGCCCTCGACGTCATGTCGCAACCCCAGGGGATCGCCGAGCTCGGCGTTCCCGAATTCATCACCGCGGCCGCCCACCCCGAAACCGCGCGCCTGGCGCAAAGCCAGGCGCAGACGAAGCCGCTTCGCCGCGCCAGGGCGAAGTCGCAGGCACCCGAGGCCAAATCGGCCCCCCGCGCGCGAAAGGCCGAGGGAAAGGGCCCGCATCCCTTCAGCCTCCCGCCCATGCGCATGCTCACCGCGAGCGCCAAGGGAGCCTATCGGGCCGCCGACAAGGGCGAATTGGAGCAGACCGCGCGTCGCCTCCAAGCCACCCTCGCGGAGTTCGGCCTCAAGAGCCGCGTGACCGGATGGATCTCCGGCCCGCTTGTCACCACGTTCAAGATCGCCATGGGCGAGGGCGAGCGCGTGAGCCGCATCACGAACCTCGAGGATGACATCGCGCTCTCGCTCGCATCGGAGTCCGTGCGCATCTACGCGCCCATCCCGGGCACCTCGCTCGTGGGCATCGAGATCCCGAATCGCGAGCGCCAGGAGGTGCTCCTCGGCGATGTCCTCCCGCAGGCGACAGGTGGCCCGCTCGAGTTCGCCATCGGTCGCGACGTGGCGGGAAAGCCCGTCGTGGAAGACCTCGCGAAGATGCCGCACCTGCTCATCGCGGGAGCCACCGGGTCGGGCAAGTCCGTGATGATCAACTCCATCATCATGTCGATCCTCATGCGCGCCACGCCCGATGAGGTGCGCATCATCATGGTCGATCCCAAGCGCGTCGAGCTCAGCGGCTACAACGAGCTCCCGCACCTCTACGTGCCCGTGGTCACCGAGCCGAAGAAGGCGGCGGGCGCCCTCGCGTGGGCGGTGGGGGAGATGGATCGCAGGAACCGTGCCCTCGAGCAGCTCGGGGTGAAGAACATCAAGAGCTACAACGAGCGCGTGGCGAAGGCGAAGGCGGCGGGGGAGACGGACGTGCCCAATCCCCTGCCGTACTTCGTGATCATCATCGACGAGCTCGCGGACCTCATGATGGTGGCCGGCAAGGACGTGGAGGCCTCCATCGTGCGCATCGCCCAGCTCGGGCGCGCCGCGGGCGTGCACCTCATCGTGGCCACCCAACGACCCTCGGCGGACGTGGTCACCGGCCTCATCAAGGCCAACATCGAGAGCCGCATCGCCTTCTCCGTGGCGTCGAGCATCGACAGCCGCGTGATCATCGACCAAAACGGCGCGAACCGCCTCCTCGGAAGGGGCGACATGCTCTTCCGCCCGGGCGGGCGAGGACTTCGCCGCGTGCTCGGCGCCTACGTGTCGGAAGAGGAGATCGAGGGCGTCGTGGACTACCTCAAGCAGCGCTCCTCGGTTGATTACCACGAGGAGGTCCTCGCCACGATGCCCGGCGCGAGCGGCCCTGCGGCCACCGAAGACGAGGACGCCGACGATCCTCGCCTCTGGGAAGCCGCCGCGCTCGTGGTGGAGAACCACATGGGATCCACCTCCATGCTGCAGCGCCACCTCAAAGTGGGCTACGCTCGTGCGGGACGCATCATGGACATGCTCGAGGCGAAGGGCATCGTGGG
>CANPVI010000112.1 GCA_947581665.1 uncultured Atopobiaceae bacterium
GGCATGAGGATGTCGAGGATGATGGCGTCGTAGACGCCCGTCTCGCCATGCGCGAGCGCCGCGGCGCCATCGTTGACCACGTCCACGGCGAAGTTGTGGCGCTCGAGGTACACGCCGATCACCTCGGCGAGATCGCGCTCATCCTCTGCAACCAAGAGCCGCATGGCGCCTCCATTGCCAAACGCCGGCCGTCAATCTGCTGGCGCCCACTGTGCCCGTGTTGCCTAAAGGCGGCCTAAAGCGCCACGTCGTCGCCCGGCACGAGATAGATCGGCGACACATAGAGCACCGCCTCCATGGGCCTCAGCACCCCATCCACGATGCTTTCCGGAAGCCCGAGCGACGAGGTGTGCGGCTCCACGTCGGCCACGAGCGAGGGATCGTAGGTTTGGAGCTCGTTCGTGAAGTTCGCGAGCACCACGGCGCGCGTGCCCTCGAGGCTCCGCTCGAAGGCGTAGATCGTGTCGTCTCCCGGCATGAGGTCGCGATAGTCCCCCGCAAGCAGAATCGCGAGGCGATTACGCAGGTAGGCGAGGTGGCGAAACCACGAGAGCACCGACGAGGCGCTCTCCTGCTCGTGGGCCGCGTTCACCGTCTTGTAGTCCTCGTGCACGCGCATCCAGGGCACGCCCGTGGTGAAGCCCGCGTTCTTCGAGCCATCCCACTGCATGGGCGAGCGCGCGTTGTCCCTCGAATACTCCGCCACGAGCCGAAGCGCCTCCTCGGGCTCGACGCCGTACTCGAGCGCCTGCTGGTACTGGCCCTTCATCTCGACATCGTTGTAGTCGTCCACCGAGGGGTAGTACTGGTTCGTCATCGCGAGCTCTTCGCCCTGGTAGATGAAGGGCGTGCCGCGCAGCGTGAGGAGCACGAGCCCGAGGAGCTTCGCCTCCACGTCGTAGCGCGTATCGTGCGGGAAGAAGTGGTTCGGCGAGCGCGGCTGGTCGTGGTTTTCGAGGTAGACGCAGCACCATTTATCGCCCGCGGTGTTCTCCTGGATGCGCGTGATGGTGTTCGTGAGGTCGGAGAGCCTCCAGCCGGGGCGCTCGAACCAGTGCGGGGTGCCGCCGCGGATGACGTGGATCGCGCTGTACTCGATGACCACGTCGAAGACGCCGTCGGGGCCCACCCATTCGCCGATCGTCTCGGGGGTCACGCTCGAGGCCTCGGCGATGGTGAAGGCGTCCGTCCCGTCGATCACCTCGTGCTTGAACTCCCAGAGGAAGTCCATGATGCCCGGCACGCAGGCCTCCACGTCGTGGATGGAGGCGAGGCCGTCCGGCGCGTCCACCTTGCCGTCTGCGAGCGGCGGCTTCTTGATGTAGATGATCGCGTCGATGCGAAAGCCCCCCACGCCCTTGCCAAGCCAGAAGCGCGCCGCGTCGTAGAGCGCGTGGCGCACGTCGGGGTTCTCCCAGTTGAGGTCGGGCTGGTAGCTGCCGAAGGTGTGGAGGTAGTATTGCTGGCGCGCCTCGCACCACGTCCACGCCGAGCCGCCGAAGCAGCCGCGCCAGTTCGTGGGGGCCGAGCCGTCCGGCTTCGGGTCCACCCACACGTACCAGTCGGCCTTGGGGTTGTCGCGGCTCGAGGAGGATTCGACGAACCAGGGATGCTCGTCGGAGGTGTGGTTCAGCACGAGGTCGACAATGACGCGGATGCCGCGCTCCTTCGCCTCGGCGATGAGCTCCTCCATGTCGGCCATGGTGCCGAACTCGGGATTCACCGCGCAGTAATCGGCCACATCGTAGCCGTTGTCCTTCATGGGCGAGGGGTAAAACGGCGTGAGCCAGAGCGCGCCGATGCCAAGGCGCTGCAGATAGTCGAGATGCTCGGTCACGCCCTTGAGCGTGCCCGTGCCCTGTCCGCGCGTGTCCTGGAAGCTCTTCGGGTAGCACTCGTAGACGACGGCCTTCTGCCACCAGGCGAGGTCATCCACGGCCTTTTGGAGCCTCTCCCCTCGCCGCGCGTCGTCTGCGGTGCGATCGAAATCATCGGCCATGGCTCCCCCAACCCTGCGTGAACCCATCCATTAGGTATAGCAAATCGCCGCTCGGTCGCCTCATGGCTCGCCGCGCTTGCGCCGCCGGTGGCGCTTCCATATGTCCCACGCAATGTAGAGCGCCATGAGGAGCGCGATGCCATAGCCCGCGAGGCCCACGATCGGCAGCGCGAGGATGTGCCCCGAGACGCCGGATTGGATGAGCAGCGCGCTCCCCAAGAGCAGGCCCGCCACGATCACGCCGAGCGTGAGGCGGTCGGCCACGTGCGAGAGGTCATCCACCGGATCCGTGGAGCCGGAGAAGTCCATGTTCACCTTCAGCTGGCCGCGCGTGAGCATAGACGCCACGAGCCCGAGTTGCGAGAGGCCGTCGAGCGTACCGTGGAGCGCCTTCCGGCTCTCGAGCACGAGATCCTGGAGCTCGGTGGTGGCCTCGCTCACGGGGTCCACCTGCCGCTCGAGATGCTCCTCCATGATCGTGATCATCGAGACGCCGGGGATGAACTCGTCGAGCACGCCCTCGAGCGTCACGAGGCCGCGCGCGATCAACGTCATGGCGCCGGGGAGCTCCACGTTGAAGCGCCTGGCGAGAGCGATGAGATCGCCGAGGAAGCGCCCGATGTCGAGCTCGGCGAGGTCGATCGAACCGTAGGTCTCGATGATCTGGTCGAGGTCCGCGAGGAGCGAGGAGCGATCCACGTCGCCGGTCTCGCGAGTCTTGGAGAGCGCGAGGAGGTCGCGCGCGAGCGCGGGGGTGTCCCTGCTCGCCACGGCGCGCATCATGCCGCGGAGGATTCCGCGGTAATACGACGAGAGCCGCCCCATCATCCCGAGGTCGATCCACACGATCTTGCGATCGCGGATCATGATGTTGCCGGGGTGCGGGTCGGCGTGGAAGAAGCCGTCGTCGAGGACTTGCTTCGCGTAGTTCTCCACGAGCTTCTCGCCGATGTCGTTGAGGTCGTAGCCCGCCTGGACGAGCTTCTCGGGCGTGGAGATCGAGATGCCCTCCACGTATTCCATCACGAGCACCTCGCTCGTGGAGAGGGCGAGGTAGGGCGCGGGCGCGCTCACGGCGGCCACATCGGCGTTCGCCTCGCGGAAATCTCGCAGGTTCCTCGCCTCGGCGAGGAAGTCCGTCTCCTCCGTGAAGCTCTCCCAGAGCTCGTCCACCACGCCTTGGAAGTCCATCACCTGGAGGCTCTTAAGGAGCGAACCGAAGCGCCGCACGATCTGGCGCAGCACCTCGATGTCCTGCGCCATCGTCTCCCTCACGTGCGGACGTTGGACCTTCACGGCCACGAGCTCGCCCGAGACGAGACGAGCCTTGTGCACCTGTGCGATCGAGGCGCTGCCCAAGGGGATGGGGTCGATCATCTCGAAGACCTCGCCGAGCGGGCGCCGGTAGGCCTCGCCGAGCACCTCCTCCACCACTGAAAACGGCATGGGCTCCACGTGCGTGCGGAGCTCCTCGAGCACGCTGCAGAAGGCGGGCGGGATGATCTCCGTGCGCATCGAGAGGATCTGCCCGGCCTTCACGAAGGTGGGGCCGAGCTCCTCGAGGAGCGCCTTGAACTCGACCGGCGTGAGCCCGTGGAGGATGTCGTAGCGACGCACGATGCCGAGCACCTCGCGAAGGCGCTCGTTGCGGGCGTGGCGCTCGACCTTCGGCTCGTGGAGGCGCTCGCCCAAAACGGAGAGCGTGACCTCCTCGCCATCGGCGGTGAGCGCCTCGCCGTCGGCGGTGAGGGTCTCGTCGCCCACCTTGCGGGAGCCGTCCTCCTCACCCGGTGCGGAGGCGCCGGATGCGGCCTTGGGTGTCGTGTGCGGGTCCACGGGATGCTCGCTCATGCCCTCGGGGATGCGGCGCTGATGGCCCTTTAAGCCTCGCCGCCATCTTCGGCGGCCACGTCCTCGGCGGCGTCATCGGCGGCCTCGGCGGCCTTCTGCGCGTCCGCCTCGGCCTCATCCGCAGCACGCTGCACGCTCGCCACGAACGACGCACGTTGCTCGGGCGAGAGGCTCTTCAGGTACGCGCGGATGGCGTCGTCCTTCGTGTCCTCGACGCGCGTTTGCACGTTCTGGATGAGCTCGGCGTTCTTCGCCTTGCCCTCCTCGACCGTCGCCTGGCCCTTGTCCACGAGGCTCCTGAAGAGCTCGGAGCCCTTCTCGGTGGAGGCGGCGATGGCGCCGACGCCCGCGAGGAAGATGGTGTGGAGGGTGTTGGTGATGTCGTCCACGCTGGGCACCTGCGGCGTGCCTTGGTTATCGGCCATGACGATCCTTCCGTCCAAAAAGACCACGGTCACATCCTGTCTATACCCACGCATGGGGTATAGCCACCCTAAGGGCGAGGGACGAGGAGAGGCCATGGGCGAGCGCGCACCCTTCAACGGCTACGAGTACCACGTGCACAAGCGGTCCTTCTGGACGCCACTCGGGCTCGCCGTGCTCACCGCGGCCTTCGGGGTGAGTAGCTTCTGCATGCTCCTGCCGCCCATCGATTCCAGCGACGCGTCGCGGCTCGCCTGGGTGCTCGATTGGTTCATCCACTTCGAAAGCGACCAGCTCATCCAATACAAATTCTCGAACACGCACGTGAGCGCCTCGTTCACGCTCATCGCGCTCGTGGTCATCGGCATCGTGATGCTGAGGTTCTCGCATAAGGACAACGAGGCCTTCATGGAGGCCAACCCCTACACCGACTTCTCCTTCACCCCGGAGGAGATCCGCGAGGCCCGGCGCGTGCAGCTGCGCTTCATCCTCTGCGGCACGGCGATCATCGTGGGCGCCATCGCGCTCTGGTTCGCGCTCTACGGGGCGAGGCTTGCCCTCATGGCATACGGCTTCGGGTTCTGCGTCGCCGCCTTCGGCGTGTGGCTCATCGCGCACGGCATCCTCGGCGACCGCGTGGCGCAGAGCATCCTCTACAACTACGAGGCGCTGCAGCGCACGAGCATCTACCGCATCGAGCAGTACTACAAGGGGCCCGAGCGCGACGTGGTGCTCGAGGCGAAGTACCACGCCATGCGCTCGAAATCGGTGAACCGCGTGATCATCGTGGCCGGATCCCTCGGTTCGGTGGCGTGCTACTTCCTCCCCACCCTCGAATCGCCGTTTTGGTGGGTGCCCCTCGCCGTAGCCCTCGCCGCCTGCGCGGTGGTGATCCACTTCGGTGTTCGCTGGGTGACGAGCCAGGTGCGGCGAAGCGGCGACTTGCAGGCCATGCGCGACCGCATGGTCCACGGGCGCAACGAGAGCGAGGAGCTGGCGGACTTCGAGGCTGCGGAGAACGCCTTCGCCGAGGCAGTGGCCGCCGCCGAAGACGCCCCCCTACATGAATCCAAAGCGAATTAGTTGAACCGGATGGCAAGGTCTCGGATGCGCGCGCCCTTCGCGCGTCCGAACCGCAGTCCATCCGGAGGGCGGAGAAGCGG
>CANPVI010000113.1 GCA_947581665.1 uncultured Atopobiaceae bacterium
TAGTGCGGGATCACGGCGCAGAAGCTCCGGCAGCTGCCGCGCTTGGCGGCGTCGCAGGCGATGAGGAGCTCCATGAACATGTCGTTCACGTTCTGGCCCACGATTGACTGGACGAAGAAGACGTCCGTGCCGCGCACCGTCTGGTCGTAGCGCGCGTAGATCTCGCCGTTGGCGAAGGTCTCGAGCGCGAGGCCCGAGAGGTCGACGCCGAGTGCGGTGGCGATGCGCTGGGCGAGCACGGGGTTCGAGCGACCGCTGAAGAGTTGGAAGCGCTTCTCCATGGTCTTTGGGCTGTTGAGATCGCGGTTCATGGGCTCTTTCGCCTTTCTCAAGGGGGAGGAATGGGCGCGACTAGGCGCCTTGTGCGCGTCGCGCGGCGCGCTTGGCCGCGTAGCCCTCGATGATTCGCTCGTCGGTGCGCTCGATCGCGAGCGCGCCTGCGGGCACGTCCTTCGTGATGCAGCTCGCAGCGCCCGTGATGGCACCGTCGCCGATGGAGACCGGCGCCACCATCATGGTGTCGGAGCCGATGAAGACGTCGTTGCCGATGGTCGTGCGGTGCTTCTTCGCACCGTCGTAGTTGCAGGTGACGGACGCCGCGCCGATGTTCACGCCCGATCCCATCGTCGTGTCGCCGATGTAGGAGAGGTGCGGCACCTTCGAGCCCTCCCCGATGGTCGAGTTCTTGATCTCCACCGAGGTGCCCACGTGCGCGCCGGGCATGAGGTGCGTGCCGGGGCGCAGGTAGGCGCGCGGACCGCAAGTCACGCCGTCTTCGATGACGCTCTCGAGGGCGACCGTCTCCTCGAGGCGGCAGCCGTCTCCCACGGTCACGTCGGTGAGGCGCGTGTTCGGGCCGATGACGTTGGCCTTGCCGATCGTCGTCTTTCCGAAGAGGAAGGTGAGCGGCCAGAGCTCGCTGTCCTGGCCCACCTTGACGTCGGGGCCCACCCACACGAGGTCCGGATCGAGCATGGTCACGCCGCTTGCCATGAGGCGCTCGTTGATGCGCCACTGCATGGCCTTCGTGGCCTCCGCGAGCTGCGTGCGCGAGTTCACGCCGAGCATCTCGTCGGGATCGGCCACGTGCACGCGACCCACCTCGAGGCCCTCCGCGCGCATGAGCGCCACCATGTCGGTGAGGTAGTACTCGCCCTGCGCGTTCGCGTTTCCGATGGACCCCACGAGCCGCGCGAGCGTGGCGCCATCGAAGGCGTAGACGCCGCTGTTGCACTCGGTGAGCGCCGCGCGCTGCTCGAGCGTGGCGTCGGCGTGCTCGATGATCGCGAGGATGTGGTCGACCTCGTCGAGGACGATCCTGCCGTAGCCCGTGGGGTCGGCGGGCGTCATCGTGAGCACCGCTCCGGGGAGGCCGTGCTCCGTGACCTCGCTCGCGAGCTCGTCGATGGTCTCGGCGCGCACGAGCGGCGTGTCGCCGTAGAGCACGACCACGCAGCCGTCGTCGATGCCGGTGGCCTCGAGCGCCACGCGCACGGCGTGGCCGGTGCCAAGGCGCTCCGTTTGCTCCACCACCTCGGCCCCAAGGTCATCGCAGATGGCGGCCACCTCGCCCCTGCCCGCGCCGACCACGCACACGATGCGATCGGCGCCGGCCGCGCGAGCGGCTTCGATGGGCCAGGCTACCAGCGGTTTTCCAAGGAGGGGGTGGACGGTCTTCGAATGGGCGGACTTCATACGCGTGCCCTCGCCGGCAGCGAGGACGAGTGCGGTAAAGGCCATGGAGGAGACCCCTTTCGCGCGGTGTGGCACCGACGCAGATGGCTATGTGCGCGTCCGCGAAGAGGTCCGCGGCTTCACCCTCCCATGGTAGCGCAGGGCCCTCCACCGCGCCCACACATGCGGGGCAGGCGGCGGGTTCACTTTGCTACACTTGGCCTTTGATTTGGGGCTTCGTCCAATGGCTAGGACTCTGGTTTTTGGTGCCAGCTATGGGGGTTCGAATCCCTCAGCCCCAGCCATTTTCCCCGTTTTAGCCGTCCTCTCATTCAAACCCGCCCGTTTTCGACCCCTGAGCTCGCGTTTTGTTGAACGCGAGGCTTTCGTGGAATCCCCGTTCCTGACGGTGGCACTCGCGCGAGCGGGTAGTATAAGATATACCAAATGAGAGGAGGAGGTATGAGATCTGCGGACATCCCCACCCTCCTCAAGGCGCTCAGCAATGAGAATCGCATCGAGATCGTCAAGATCATCGCGAAGTCGCCGGGCATCACGGCGAACAAGCTGCTGAAGACGCTCCACGTGGCGCAATCCACGCTCTCCCATCACATGCACATCCTCGTCGACGCGGGCATCGTGACGGCCATCCACGAGGGCAAATGGTCGCACTACTCCGTGAGTCCCGAGGCGCTCGACACGCTCGATCGCTTCGTGAACGGGTTGCGCGCCGACCGTTCCCAGCGCGCGCGCCGCCTGCGCATGCTCATGGACTTGAAGCACGATCCGCAGATGACGGCGAAGATGCGCGATTCCATCGACAAGATCCTGCGTACCCTCGGCTGAGCTCGCTCGCTGCTTTCCCCTAGACTGGGCGATACGCCATGAGGGGAGGACCATGCTGCCCAGTCGAAGGGATGCGCTGATCTTAGCGGGGGCCTTCGCGCTCGCCCTCCTCCCGGGCTGCGAGGCACCCAGCGCGCCCGAGGAAAGCGAGACCAGCATCACGGTCGGCGCGTCCCACACTCCCCACGCCCTCATCCTGGACGGGCCCGTGCGCTCGCTTCTCGAGGCCGAGGGCTACCACCTGGACATCGTGGAGTACGAGAACTATGACGAGCCCGACGCCGCGCTCGTGGAGGGCGAGCTCGACGCCACGTTCTACGAGCACCGCCCCTTCCTCGACGCTTGGACGGCCGCGCACGGGGCGAGCCTCGAGGCCCTCGTGTCCGTACACTACGAGCCCCTCGGCGTCTACTCCGAGCGCCTTGATTCCATGGCCGGGGTGGAGAAGGGCGCGACGGTGGCCATTCCCTCAGACCCCGCGAACCGCGCCCGTGCGCTCTTGCTCCTCGAACAGGAGCGCCTGATCACGCTCTCGGACGACGCGAGCACCGACGCGATCCCGGCGAACATCGTCGAGAACCGCCTCGGCATCAAGCTCGTGGAGGTGGCGGCCGAGGAATTGCCCGACCAGCTCGGCGAGGTGGAGCTCGTGGTGATGCCGGGCAACGTGGCCATGGAAAACGGCCACTCGCTCACGGACGCGCTCGCCCAGGAACCGGTGGGCTCGCTCCTCTCGGACACCTACGCGAACCTCCTCGTGGTGCGCGCGGGCGAGGGGGACAATCCCAAGCTCCAGGCCCTCGCGAGGGCCCTCAACTCCCAAGAGGTCCACGACTATATCGAGCAATCCTTCGGCAACAACATCGTCCCCGTCTTCGACCCCATCGAGGAATGATTTACGCCGCACGCCCCCGCTTGGCCCCGTTTTGTTATGCAAAACGGGGCCAAGCGGGGGCGTGCGGCGTAAGTGAACAGTGCCAGCGTCTCGCAGCGTCGAGCCTGAGGATTTGACGATTTTATGAATTGGGTTTAGTGTTTCCCGCGTCGTTTTCCCGCGAACCGAAGGAGGTGCCCCGCCATGACCATGGCAATGTCCATGCACATGCCGAGCTCCCGGGCACCTCGTTTGGCGCGCGTGTTCGCCGCGTGATTTTTGGCGAAACCCTCCTCCAAGCGTCGTGTTCGGGAGCTGCCTTTGCGGGGCAGCTTTTTTCTGCTGTTCCTCCCCCTTCATTCACCCCGCGCCCGTGCGCACCCATGACCATAGGAGAGACACCATGAAGAACTCGATTTCCCGCAGGACCGCCATCCTCGGCCTTTCCGCCTTTGCCGCGTTGAGCCTCGCCGCGTGCGGCAGCGCCCAAACCACCGAGACCGCCGAGACCACCGAGGCTACGACGAGCGAGGCCACCGCCTCCGACACCACCATCACCGTCGGCGCGAGCCCCACGCCCCACGCGGAGATCCTGAGCGGCCCCGTGAAGGAGCTCCTCGAGAAGGAGGGCTACACGCTCGAGGTCGTTGAGTTCACGGACTACGTGCTCCCGAACACCGCCCTCGAGGAGGGCGAGCTCGACGCCAACTACTTCCAACACACGCCCTACCTCGAGAGCTTCAACGAGGAGAACGGCACGCACCTCGCAGCCGTGACCGCCGTGCACTACGAGCCGTTCGCGCTCTTCAGCGACAAGGTCGCGAGCGTGAAGGAGATCTCCGACGGCGCCACCGTGGCCGTGCCGAACGACACCACCAACGAGGCTCGCGCGCTCCTGCTCCTCGAGCAGGAGGGCCTCATCAAGCTCGATGAGGGCGCGGGCGTGACGGCCACCCCGAAAGACATCGTCGAGAACCCGAAGAACCTGCAGTTCGAGGAGATCGAGGCGGCGAACCTGCCGAACGTGCTCCCCGACGTGGACCTCGCGGCCATCAACGGCAACTACGCGATCTCGGCCGGCCTCTCGCTCGATGACGCGCTCGCCACGGAAGACGCCTCGTCCCTCGGCGCCACCACCTACGCGAACGTCCTCGTCGTGCGCGAGGGCGAGGAGAACGATCCGAAGATCGTCGCCCTCGCTGCGGCCCTCACGAGCCCCGAGACCTACAAGTTCATCGAGGAGACCTACGACGGCGCGGTCGTGCCCACCTTCGAGGTGGCCGAGGCCACCGAGTAGCGGATCCTAGGCCGGCTGAGCGCACGGGCGATGATCGAGCTTCGCGACATCCGGAAGTCCTTCGGCGAGAAGGAAGTCCTGCACGGCATCGACCTGGAGATCGCCGATGGTGACGTCTTCGGCATCATCGGCGTCTCCGGCGCCGGCAAGTCCACGCTCGTGCGCTGCATGAACCTGCTCGAGCGCCCCACGTCCGGACGCGTCCTCATCGACGGCAGGGACGTGACCGACCTCAAGGGCGCCCAGCTCATCCAGCTCCGCCAGTTCATCGGCATGATCTTCCAGAACTTCTCGCTCTTCCAGCAGCGCTCTGTGGCGGAGAACGTGTGCTTCCCGCTCGAGATCCGCGGCGTGGCCAAGGCGGAGCGCCTCGCGCGCGCTGCGGAGCTCCTGAAGATGGTGGATCTCGCCGACCTCGCCGACGCCTACCCCGTGCAGCTCTCCGGCGGCCAGCAGCAACGCGTGGCCATCGCGCGCGCCCTCGCGAACCGTCCGCGCATCATGCTCTGCGACGAGGCCACGAGCGCCCTCGACACCCGCACCACCATGTCCATCCTCGAGCTCCTCGGGCGCGTGAACCGCGAGCTCGGCGTCACGATGGTCGTGATCACGCACTCGCTCGCCGTGGCGCAGCGCATCTGCAACCGCATCGCCGTGATCGACGACGGGCGCATCGTCGAGGAGGGCACCACGCGCGAGGTCTTCGCAAATCCTCAGGCACAGATGACGAAGGAC
>CANPVI010000114.1 GCA_947581665.1 uncultured Atopobiaceae bacterium
CAATAATCGTGATGCGGCATTACCTCTCGCGGATCGACGCGTCCAACGACGTCTGCGACAGGATCGAGGCGCTCCTCGATAAGGATCAGGATTTCCGCAACGGAGTGCTATGGCCAAACCACATGTGAGCGCAGGCCAAAGTCTGCAGTGCTATGGGTCGGTTTGGTGCATTATCAAGGATTGAACTAACATCCAGGACATTTTCGGGACATTTTTTAGGGAAAACGGTCGGTACCATAAGATACCGACCGTTACCGTTGGATACCGCAAAACGCCTTCTCGGAGCGTCCTCCTAGGCCCGTCAGTTACTCTTCGATACCCTTCGTTACCGTCCTCGGATGACCTTCACACGGATGGGGTCGCTGGTTCGAATACAGCATCGCCCACCACGAAACTCGCAGGTCACCGGGCGCGCCCGGTGGCCTGTTTGCATCTGGGCCCCGAAGAGAGGTGAGTGCTCGTACTATAGATTGACCGCGGCGCACACGAGATCCGAGGGAAGAGGTGGCCATGAGGGAGTTCTTCATCGAGAGCGATGGCCTAGCCATCCACGCGAAGCTCGAGATGCCGGAGGGCGAGCCTGAGAGGTGCCCGCTCGTGATCGTCCAGCACGGGCTCACCGGGAACATGGACAGGCCCAACATCGTCGCCGTCGCCGAGGCGATCCGCGAGTGCGGCATGGCGACCCTCAGGACCGAGCTCTACGGCCATGGCGAGAGCGGCGGGACCTTCGAGCGCCACACGATCTTCAAGTGGATCGACGAGATGCTCGATGTCATCGACTACGCCAAAGAGCTCGACTTCGTCACCGACCTCTATCTCTGCGGGCATTCCCAGGGTGGATTCCTCACGATGGTGATGGCCGCCGCCAGGCCGGACGACCTCAAGGCGATCATCCTGCTCGCGCCCGGCGCCAACATTCCGCAATGGTCGCGCGACGGGCACTTCCTCCACATGACGTTCGACCCCAAGCACGTGCCCGAGCGCGTCTACCTCGGCGATCCCTTCGGTGGCACCTCCGCGCCCGAAGGGGAGCGCCCTTCCTCGGCGTACATGTGCGGCGACTACTTCCGCCTCGCCCAGCGCCTCAACACCGACGAGATCATCGACGCCTATCCGGGCCCGGTGCTCCTCGTCCAAGGCACCGACGACGCGCTCGTGCCCTACGAGGACACCATTGCGGTCGCCGAGCGCTACGCGAACTCCCGCCTCGTCATCCTCGAGGACGACACCCACAGCTTCGACCGCCACCGCGACCAAGAGCTCGCCGCCGTGAGGGAGTTCTTGGGGGAGCTGGATACGGATTAGCTGCGGCGCTCCCTGACGAGGCTCGCCACCATGGCCGCCGCCTCCGCGAGGGCCACCTCGCTCCGCTCCCCCGTCGCGCGATCCTTCAGCTCGCAGACGCCGTTGGCGATCCCGCGCTTGCCGCACACGAGCTGGTAGGGGAAGCCCATGAGATCCGCCTCGGCGAACTTCACGCCGGCGCGTTCGTCTCGATCGTCGAAGATGACGTCGATGCCCGCCTCGGCGAGCGCCTCCGAAAGGCCGCGCGCCGCATCCGCCACCTCGGCGTCTTTCATGGAAAGCGCAAGCACCGCCACCTCGTAGGGCGCCACGGGCACGGGCCACACGATGCCGTGCTCGTCGTTCGACTGCTCGACGACTGCCGCGAGCGTGCGCGAGATGCCCACCCCATAGCAGCCCATCTGGAACGGCTTTTCCTGGCCATCCTCGTCGGCGAAGGTCGCGTGCATCGACTCCGAGTACTTGGTGCCGAGCTGGAACACCTGCGAGACCTCGATGCCGCGCGCCTCATGGAGCGGAAGGCCGCACTCGGGGCAGCCATCGCCCTCCTTCGCACTCACGAGATCGAGCCAGGCGATGGGCTCGAAGTCGCGGCCGGGACGCACCCCGGTGAGGTGGTAATCCGCTTCGTTCGCGCCGACGAGCCAACACGTCGAGCCCTCGAGCGAGCCATCGCAATAGAGCGCGACGCCCTCCGGCAGCCCCACGGGACCGATGAAGCCCTTCACGAGCCCCGCATCCTCGAGCTCCTCGTCGCCCATCATGCGGAAGTCGCCGAAGTGCTTGGCGGCCTTGATCTCGTTGAACTCGTGGTCGCCGGGGATGATGCACACGATCGCGCGCCCCTCGCCGTCCACGATGGCGATGGATTTGCGGCACGCGCTCTCCGGCACATCGAAGAACGCCGCGACGTCGCTAATCGCTCCGAGCCCCGGCGTATGCACGCGCTCCACCTCGGGGCCTCCGGGGCCTTCCGCGGCCTTCACCTGCACGACGGCGGCCTCCTCGTCTGCCGCGTAGCCGCAATCGCAGTAGACGATCGCCGCCTCGCCGGCATCCGCGAGCGCCATGAACTCCACCGAGGTATCGCCACCGATCTGTCCCGAATCGGCCACCACGGGAAGGGCCTTCAGCCCCACGCGCTCGCAGATGCGCGCGTAGGCGCCCTTCATGGCGTCATAGCTCGCCTGCATGCCCTCCACGTTCGCGTCGAAGCTGTAGGCGTCCTTCATGATGAACTCGCGGCCTCGCATGAGCCCGAAGCGCGGGCGTCGCTCGTCGCGGAACTTCGTTTGGATTTGGTAGAGCGAGACGGGAAGCTGCTTGTAGGAGCGCAGCTCCCCTCGCACGAGGTCGGTGATCGTCTCCTCGTGGGTGGGGCCGAGCGCGAAGTCGCGGTCGTGGCGGTCGTGCACGCGCATGAGCTCGGGGCCGTAGACGCTCCAACGTCCGCTTTCCTCCCATAGCTCGGCCGGCGAGAGGATGGGCGTGAGCATCTCCTGCGCGCCGATGGCGTCCATCTCCTCGCGGACGATCCGCTCGATCTTCTTGATGGAGCGCCACGCAAGCGGAAGGTAGCTGTAGACGCCGGACGCGGTGCGACGGATCATGCCCGCCCGAAGGAGGAGCCTGTGGCTCGCGAGCTCGGCTTCGGCGGGATCCTCTTTGAGCGTGGGCGCGTAGAGCGCGCTCATGGTCATGTAGCGGGGCATGGGGCCTCCATGGGTTCCTCAGGGTGTACCACGCGCATTCTACCGAACGCCCCCATGGGACTTGGAAACGCGGGTCGTGGGATTCGCGCGGGGGATTTGCGCACGTCCTGGATCAGTAGTAGTTGCCCAGGTTCTGCATAAGGGAATTGAATGCCCCATAGGCACTCGCCACCTGTCCCACGGCCGCGATCCCGGCGATGAGGATGATCCCACACAGGCACAGACCGATGATGCCAAGCGCGAGGGCCGCCGTCTGCATCCCTCCGTGGACTCCGAGGTCTTGAGCCTTCTGCGATTGCGCGATAGCCACGATGCCGAGGATGATGCCGATGATGGGGCTGAAGAGGATGCCGCTCAACACGAGAGGGCACACCACGGAGATGATGCCGCAGACGAGGCCCACGGTCGCGGCGCTATTGCCTTGCTCGAGCTTTCGCGCCTGTGCTTGGGCCTTTTGCCGCTTCAGTTGCTCGGCCGCCTCATGCCTTCGCGCAGCGGCGATGTCTTCGGGCTGGTAGCGCTGCGGAGGACGCTCCTTGAGCAGCATTTCCCGCGCCGTCGCGTAGTCTTGCGAGGAAGTCTCCGCGGATGCTATCTCCTCCTCGCCGGGCATGTGGGGCAGCGCCTCACCGCATCGAGGGCAGAAGTTGGCTTTGGGGAGCACTTGCGCCCCGCAGTTCGTGCAAAACCTCGTCTCGTTCTCGCTCACGCGATGCCCCCGATCCCCCCGCTCCCCGCGGGCACTTGAATTCCCACCAAGGATGGACAGGGTCATTGTGCGCCAAATGGCCGCGAAGACGATCAACGTCCGCGCGCAGTTTCGCAAGAGGACGCATTCGGGCAACGAGAAGCGCGAAGCTCGCGGCGAGGAATCGCGGCCTCTCCCCTACTCCGGGAAACGCGCGTCGATCTGGGCCATGAGGGCGTCCACCGCCTCGGATTGGTCGACGGTGGCGATGATCTCGCCACCCGCGAAGAGGATGCAGTGGCCATGGCCTCCCGCGATCCCGATGTCGGCCGCGCGGGCCTCACCCGGGCCATTCACCTCGCAGCCCATCACCGCCACGCAAAGGGGCGCGCGCACTTCGCGAAGGCGCCTCGCCACCTCATCCTCGAGCGCCATCAGGTCGATCGAACACCGCGCGCAGGTGGGACAGCTCACGATCTCCGGGCCACGCTGCCTGACGCCCGTGGCCGCGAGGATCTGCCATGCCACGCGCACCTCGTCGGCGGGCGGAGCGGTGATGCTCACGCGAACGGTGTCGCCTATGCCCTCCGAGAGGAGGATTCCGAGCGCCACGGAGTTCTTCACGGTCGCCTGGCTGAAATCCCCCGCCTCGGTGACCCCGAGATGGAGCGGCACCTCGGGGAGCGCCCTGGAGAGCAAGCGGTTTACCTCGACCGTCTCCATCGCGGAGTGGGTCTTCGCGGAGACGACGACGTCGAGGAAGCCTCGCTCGGCAAAGTGGCGCACGAAGCTCACGGCGGACTCGACGAGCTTCTCCGCGTGGGTGAGATCCGCGCGCGCCTCCACGTCCCTCGCGAGCGAGCCCGCGTTCACGCCGATGCGAATGGGGATGCCGGCCTCCTTGGCCGCGTCGATGACGGCGTCCACGCGATCCCAACTCCCGATGTTGCCGGGATTGACGCGAAGCGCCGCGGCACCGCGACGGCATGCTTCGATGGCAAGGTGGTGATCGAAGTGGATGTCGGCGACCACGGGAAGCGGCGAGGCGGCGCACACGGTTGCGAATCCCTCGAGGGAAGCGGCGTCGGGAATGGCCACGCGCGCTATCTCGCAGCCCTCTTCGGCGAGCTCGGAGATCTGCGCGAGGGTGGCCTCTGGGTCACGCGTGGGCGTGGTCGTCATGGACTGCACCGCAACCGGCGCGCCCCCGCCGATCGGCACGCCTCCCACGCGCACCTGCCGCGTACGGGTGCGAGGCGCGCTGTCCACCTCGCCCATCGCTAGCCTCCGAGCACGTAGCGGAAGATGTCCTGCTGCAGGAGCACGAAGAAGAGCAGCAAGAAGAGCCCGATGCCCACGTAGTTGAAGGCGAGCAGCGCCTTCTCGGGGAGCGGCCGGTGGATGATGGCCTGGATGATCTCCACCAACACCTTGCCGCCGTCAAGCGGGGGGATGGGCAGGAGGTTCACGAAGCCGAGCGAGATGGAGACCGAGGCGGCGATCAGCGCGTAGGGGACGAATCCCTGCGCCGCCGCCTGACCGGCGAGCACCGTGATCCCCACGACCGACGTCGAGTTCTGGACCACCTCGGCCACCTGCGTGGGGTTGAACAGCTGCATGATCATCTGCGCAACCATCCCGAGGTAGGTGAAGGTGTAGGCGAGCGCGTCGACGAATCCGAGGCGCACTTGCTCGGAGGGGGCGGTGATGCCGATGG
>CANPVI010000115.1 GCA_947581665.1 uncultured Atopobiaceae bacterium
CTCCTCGGAAGGGGCGACATGCTCTTCCGCCCGGGTGGGCGATGCGCACGGTGAGCGTCGCCTTCTCGGAGGGACGCGATTCGCGCTTGAGGTAGCCGCCGGGGATGCGCCCCACGGCGTACATGCGCTCGATGAAGTCGACGGTGAGCGGGAAGAAATCGAAGTCCTTGCGCTCCTTGGAGACGACTGCGGTCACGATGACCTCGGAATCGCCCTGCTTGACGACGCAGGCGCCCGTCGCCTGCTTGGCGAGCTCGCCGGCTTCGAGTGCGTAGTGCTTGCCGTAGAGCTCGAATTCGTGCGTAACCTTTGCCATGTTTCCCTTTCCTCCACCGAGCGGCCCTTCCGCCCGGCAACCTCGATGGCGGGAGTTCGCGTGCTCCCGCCGGCCCCTCGGGGGCCCTTTGGCGAAGGAGCGCCTCCTCGGCGCTCCCCCGTTACCTCTGAAATGGATTAGACGTTGTCGCGCAGGCCGAGCTTCGCGATGAGCGCTCGGTAGTCCTCGACGCTGCGGTTCTTGATGTAGACGAGCAGGCGCCTGCGCCGACCGACGAGCATGAGGAGGCCGCGACGTGTGTGGAAGTCCTTCTTGTGGACCTTCATGTGCTCGGTGAGCTCGCGAATGCGCTCGGTGAGGATCGCGACCTGCACCTCGGCGGAGCCACTGTCGTGCTCGTCCTTGCCGAACTCCTTGATGAGCTCGGCCTTGCGTTCCTTGGAGATGGTCATGCATCACCTTTCCTCGGGATCCATCCCATTCGCCTTGAGCTGGGTGCGCCGTCAGGTGGAGAACATGCGACCAAGCACAAGGTAGCCAACCGCCAGAATCTAGCACATGGGGCGCGCGTCCGCCATTTGGCACCGCACTCCACGAAAACGCCGCGAACGCGGACGCGTCTGATCAGAGCTCCGCGAAGAACGCGAAGGACTTGAGCCCCACGTCGAGTTGCGCGCGCACCCAGTCGAGTGCCATGCGCGCGGCCCACGCGGCATCCCCGGGCGCCACGGGCGAGGAGGCGAGCTCCGAGAAGGGGCAGAGGAGAAGCGCCCGAAGCCATCTGCGGCGATGCTCGCCGAGAAGCTCCGCCTCCTCCACCCTCGCGGCACAGCCGGAGCAGAGCGCACCGCCGGAGCGCGCGTCGAACCACCGCACGTCACCGGAGCCGCAGCCCACGCAGACGTCGAGCTCCGCCCTCCAGCCGAGCATCGCCATGAGCTTGAAGGCGAAGGCGGCGGCGATGAGATGGAGGTGCGCGAGGTCGAGTGGGGTCGAGAGCACCTCGAAGGCGCGGGCCACGAGGGAGAAGACCACGGGCTCGCCCTCCCCTTCCACGCTTGCGGCCTTCACGCAATCGGCGATGGCCGCGGCCGCTGAGAGGACCTCGAAGTCCCGGAGAAGCATCGGCGCGCCTTCCACGAGCCTCGCGTCGGTCATGACGAAGAGGGTGCGCCCGGGGGCGAGCAGCACGTCGGAGGTGCGGTAGAGCTCGCACGCGGCGCCGAAGCGGGAGCCGCCCTTCCTCGCGCCCTTCGCCACGGCGCGCTCGAGCGCGCCGTCCTCGGTGAGGAGCGTCACGATGAGATCGCGCTCCGCGAGCTTCGTGGTATCGAGCACGATGGCGACGGTGCGCTTTGCGGGGCCACGCGCCACGGCTATTCCTCGATGTCGTAGCCGAGCGCGCGGATGACGTTCTCGTCATCGCGCCAGCGCCTCGACACCTGGACGTTGAGCTCGAGGTACACCCTCGCGCCGAGGAAGGCCTCGAGCGCGCGACGCGCCTTCGTGCCGATGGCCTTCACCATCTTGCCCCCGGCGCCGATGAGGATGGCCTTCTGGGAATCCCGCTCCACGAGGATGGTGGCCTTCGCCGAGGCGTGGCCGTCCTTCGCCCAGGAAAGCGAATCGCAGCGCACGCCGGTGGCATGGGGCACCTCGTCCTTGCAGGCCAAAAGCACCTGCTCGCGCACGAATTCGGCGACGAGCTCCTCGTCGGTGGCGTCCCAGGGCACATCGCCGAACCACCGCGGGCCTTCCGGCAGGGAGCGCTCCACGATGTCGAGGAAGCCGTCGACGTTGAAGCCCTCCTTGGCGGAGAGGACGAGCACGTCGTCATAGGGGGCGAGCGCGACTGCCGCCTCCACCTGCTCCTTGACAAGCTCCGGCGAGGCGATGTCGGCCTTGGAGATGACGAGGAGCTTCGGGGCCTTTGCCCTGGCCACATGGGAGGCCACCCATTCGTCGCCTCGGCCCACCGGGCGCGTGGCGTCGATCATATGGGCGATGACGTCCACGTCAGAAAGCTCGGCCAGCGCCTGGCGGTTGAGGGCGTTGCCCAGCGAATCCTTCGGCTTGTGGAGCCCCGGGGTGTCCACGAGGATGATCTCAGCGTGGGGACGATCGATCACCGCGCGCAGGCGTTTGCGCGTGGTCTGCGAAACGGGGCTGGTGATGGCCACGTGCGTGCCCACGCACGCGTTGACGAGCGTGGACTTTCCCGCGTTCGGGCGCCCCACGAGGGCGACGAACCCGCTCTTGAACTGCTCCGGCTCACTCATGCCTGCGCCCCCTCGCAGGGCGCTCGCGCCTAGGGCTCGTCGGGAAGCGTCTCTCCATGGAAGGTCTCGCTCGCAAAATCGTCCTTCTCGAGATCGAGGTCGTCGCCCATGTGGTCGGCGAACTCGTCCACCTCGAGATCCTCCTCTTCCGTCTCGGCTTCGTCGAAAGGCGCGTTGCGCGTCACGTCATCGAGATCGTAGCGCTCGTCTTTAGCTGGCATGGCTGCTCCTTCGTCTCCATGTGCTCTGGCAGCAGACATACCCAATATCGATGGCGCTTAGCTGCCAAGGCCCAAGAGCGCCACGATGCGGCTCGCGAAGATCACCAGCCCCATGACCCCCACGAGGCATGAGAGCACCCACACCGCCGCGGCGGACACGTCCTTCGCCTTGCCCGCGAGCGGATGGTATTCGGGTGAGACGAGGTCGACGATGGTCTCGATGGCGGTGTTCATGAGCTCGGCGCCGAGCACCACGCCGATGCCGAGGAGGATGAGCGCCCATTCGCTCGCGGAGAGCCGCAGCAGGCAGCTGCACGCGATCGCGAAGACGGCGAAGCCCACCATGACCTTGAGGTTGCGCTCGCCCTTCCAGGCGATGCGAAATCCCTGGATGGCGAAGCCGAGGCTCTTGCGAAAGCTCGGATGGTCTCTCGAGGAGCCGGGGATCATGGGCGGGGCTCCCCGGTATGCGCGTCGAGCGTGAAGGGCTCCACGCGGCCCTCCGTGGCGCGTTCGACGAGGCGTTGCTGCACCGCCCCCATCCGCGCCGAATCGCCCGGATCCCCATGGTCGTAGCCCAAGAGGTGGAGCATCCCGTGGATCACGAGGAGTCGGGTCTCGTCGGCGGGGGTCGTCTCGAAGTCCTTCGCCTGGCGCGCGATGAACGCGGGGTCGAGCACGAGGTCGCCGAGCATGCAAGGATGGGTCGCCTGGGGGTCCTCATCGGGGCGCTCGAGCTCGATCGAGAGCACGTCCGTGGGTGCGTCGACGCCCCTGAGCTCCGAGTTGAGCTCGGCCATTTCCGCGTCATCCACCACCGAGAGCGAAAGCTCGCAAGGGCGATCGATCCCCTCCTCCGCGAGCACCATCTCGGCGAGGCCCTTGACCTCTCGGGCGTCCACGGCGAGCGGCGCCTTGCTCGCTTCTCGATATACGAGCTCCACGCTCACCTCGAACCCGCCTTCCGAGCCGCCGCCTCGTAGGCGCTCACGATGCTTCCCACGAGATCATGGCGCACGATGTCGGCGCGTCCGAGCTCCACGAAGGCGATGCCCTTCACGTCCCCCAGCACGGAGCGGGCGCTGTCGATGCCGTTTTTGCCGAGGAGGTCGCGCTGCGTGTTGTCGCCGCACACGACGAACGTCGAGCGGAAGCCGAGGCGCGTGAGGAACATCTTCATCTGGTCCGGAGTCGTGTTCTGCGCCTCATCGAGGATGACGAAGGCGTCATTGAGCGTGCGTCCGCGCATGAAGGCGAGCGGCGCGATCTCGATGGCGCCGGAGGCGATGTAGTCGTTCGCGCGATCGCGCTCGCAGAGGTCGAAGAGCGCGTCGTAGAGCGGCCGCACGTAGGGGTCGAGCTTCTCATCGAGCGTGCCCGGGAGGAATCCGAGCGATTCGCCGGCCTCCACCACGGGACGGGTGAGCACGATGCGTCCCACCGAACCCCTCGAGAGGGCGGCGAGGGCCATGGCCATGGCGAGATAGGTCTTCCCGGTGCCGGCGGGACCGAGCGCGAAGGTGATGGTCGATGAGCGCATGGCGCGCACGTAGGCGAGTTGGCCCTCGGTCTTCGCCCCCACGCTGCGGCCGCGCACGGTGAGCACGCGCCCCTCGTCGAGATCGCTTCCCGAAGCCGCGGCACCGAGGAGGAGACCATCCACATCGTGCGTATCGGGGACGCGTCCCTCCCGCACAAGCCCCATGAGTATGCCGAAGGCGCGCGCGACGCGATTCGCCTCGTCCACATCGCCCGTGATGGTGATCGACTGCCCTCGCACGGTGATGGAGGCGGGCGTGGAGGATTCGATCCTTCGAAGCAGGGAATCGGCCGGACCCATGAGTCGCGTGATGTCGATCGAATCGGGAATGGTGAGGCGTATCTGGCTCGCTTCCATGGTCCTCCGTGGCGATGCTGCTATTGCCGCATCCCATCATAGGCGCTCCCTGCCACATCGCGACAGTCGAGCGTCGTGGGGCCCGCGAGGCCTCGGGGCGTGGCGCGAAGGAACGTCTGGCGCGGGAGGCTTCCATCCACCACGGCGCGCGCGAGACCGCCGGTGGAGGCCTTCCCCTCCTCCTCGACGAGGAGCGTCTGGGAGGTGCCCACGAGGGAGGCCACATAGGCTTCCTGCAGCTCCCTCGAGAGCGTGAGGGCCTCCCTCGCCCGCTCCTTGGCGATGCGCTCGGGCACGGACCCGTCGAGGGCCGCGGCCCGCGTTCCCGGCCGTGGCGAGAAGCGAAACACGTGGAGCTTCGCGGGCGAGATCTCGCCCGCGAAGTCGATCGATCGGGCCCACTCCTCGGCGGTCTCCCCGGGAAACCCGCACATGAAATCCCCCACGATCGCCACGTGGGGCAGCCGCTCGCGAGCGGCTGCGACGCGTTCGCGATACCCCTCGGTGCCGATCCCGCGCCCCATGGCCGTGAGGATCGCGTCGGAGCCGCTTTGGAGCGGAAGGGCGAGGTATTCCGCGATCCTTCCGCCCGAGGCGGCCATCACCTCGAAGAGCTCGTCGGTGGCATCCTCGGGTTCGATCGAGGAGAGGCGAAGGCGCTTCACCTCGGTCTCATCGAGGATGCGATCGAGGAGCTGGGGGAGCGAGAGCGTG
>CANPVI010000116.1 GCA_947581665.1 uncultured Atopobiaceae bacterium
AGACGCTTTCGCTCAAGGGCTTCAAGTCGTTCCTCGACCGCACGCGGCTCACCTTCGACCCCGGCCTCTCGGTGGTCGTGGGGCCCAACGGCTCGGGGAAGTCGAACATCTCGGACGCCATCCTCTGGGTGCTGGGCGAGCAAAGCGCGAAGACGCTGCGCGGCCAGGCCATGGAGGACGTGATATTCGCCGGTTCGGCGCAACGCAGGGCCGTGGGGCTCGCCGAGGTCACGTTGGTCCTCGACAACTCCGACCACGAGCTCGCGCTCGATTTCTCCGAGATCGCCATCACGCGGCGGATGTATCGCTCGGGTGAGAGCGAGTACCTCGTCAACGGCGCGCAGGTGCGCCTTCGCGACGTGCGCGACCTGCTCCACGACGTGGGCCTCGGGCGCGACACCCATACGATCATCTCGCAGGGACGTCTCGGCGAGGTGCTCCAGAGCAGGCCCGAGGATCGCCGTGCCCTCATCGAGGAAGCCGCGGGCATCGCGAAGCATCGCCAAAGGCGCGAGCGCGCGGAGCGAAAGCTCGCCCGCCTCGACGAGGATATCGTGCGCATTCGCTCCTATGCGCGCCTCCTGCGTCGCGACCTCACGCCCCTTGAGCGCCAGGTGGACCAGGCGCGGGCGATGGGGGAGCTGCGCGAGGAGAAGGCCCTCATCGAAACCACGCTCGCCGTTTCTGAGCTGAGGGGCCTTCAAGGCGAGTGGGAGGCACTGGCCAGGGAGCGGCGCGAGGCGGAGGCGGCGCGCGAACTCGCCACCTACCAGCTCCGGGAGAAGGAGCGCGAGCTCGCGAAGATGAAGCGCCTCCTCGAGGAGAAGGGCCTTTTCGTGGGCGACCTCGGGGAGCAGCGCCAGCGCTCCCAGCGAGATCTCGAGAGCGTCCTCTCGGGGCTGAAGCTCCTCGAGGAGAAGGGTCATCACCTCGTCGATCGCCTCTCCGACGCGCGCCTCCAGCTCTCGCAGATCTCGCTCGAGGCGGCGGAGCTCGACCGCACGCTCAAGGCGGATCGCGAAGCCGCGAGGGAATGCGAGGCATCGCTCGACGAGGCGAATGCGCGTTTCGCGCGCCTGAGCGCGGAGGACGAGCGGGCCCGTGCGAGCCTTGCCGAGGCCCAGGCCGCCTACGAGGACGCTCGCGCGAAGCGCATGGCGGCCGAGCGTTCGCGCGACGAGGCCACCTTGGGGCTCGCGGCGCTCGAGCAGGAGCTCCGCGCGGCCGATACGCGAGATCGCCTCATGGCCGAGCGCGTGGCGGAGCTCGAACGGGCGCGAGACGAGGCGAAGGCCGCGCACGAGGCGGCGGTGGCCGCGCACGAGGCGGCGCAATCACGGCGCACGCCGCTCGATGCCCGCGAGCACGGCCTCGCAAAACGGCTCTCGAAGGAGGAGACGGCGGCGGAGAGGGCGCAGGCGGAGCTCGCCGGGGTGAGGGACGAGCTCGCGAGCGCGGAAGCGGAGCTTTCCGCCCTGAACGCCGTCGAGCGAGCCGCCGCCGCGGAGGAACCGTTGCAGAGGGCCCTCCACGAGGCCGGCATGCGCGACGTGCTCGACGCGCGATTGGGCGAGCTCCTCGAGATAGACGAGGACTACCAGGAGGCGATCGGCGCCTACCTCGGCGATGACGTGCAGGCCTTCGTGGGCCGCGACGAGGCGGCGCTGAGGGCGCTGGTCGAGCGTGCGGAGGACCTCGGCGAAGCGGGCCGCGCGAGCTTCATGGCGATCCATGGCGAGCGGGATGGCATCGAAGACCTCCCGGTTCGCGCAACCGACCCCTCGCTCGAGCCGCTCGTGGCGTCGCTCTTCGGAGACGTGGCCTTCGTGGAGGACGCCGTTTGCGCCCTTGCGCGCCACGGCGAGGATCGCTCGATCGCCTACCTCGGCAAGGATGGCTCGGTCGTGCTTTCCGACGGACGCGTGCGCCTCGGCGGCGGACGCGCCTCCGTGGACCTTTCCCTCAAGAGGAACCGGTCGCGCCAGCGGCTCGCCAAGCGCATCCCGAAGCTCCAGTCGCGTCTCGACGAGGCGCTTGCCAAGGCGAACTCGGCGGACGAGGCGCTTGGGCGTACCCGCCGCGAGCTCGCCGCCACCACAGATGAGATCGCGGCGCTTTCCCTCGAGCTCGAGCGCACGGCTCGCGAGGGCGGGCGCGAGGAGGAGGCGCTCGAGAGGAGCCTCGAGGGGATCGCACGCCTTTCGAGGGAGCGCGAGGAAGCGGCGGCGGAGCTCTCCTCGAGCCACGAGCGAAGGAAAGCCCTCACGGCCCAGAGGGAGGAGGCCGAGAGGCTCCTCGAGGGCCTCGGCTCAACCTTGGGGGACCTCGAGGAGGCGCGCGATCGGGCACTGGAGACGGCCGATCGCACGAAGGACGAATTGGGCGCCCTCACCCTCTCGAGGCTTCGCCTGGAAGAGCGCAAGGCGGCGCTCGATTCCTCCCGCGCGGCGCAGGCCAGGCGCAAGGAGACGCTCGAGCAGAGGCGGGGGAGCGTGCGTTCGTCGGCCGCCTCGCTCGATGTGCTCAGGAGGAGGATCGATCCCCTGCATCGCCTGATGGAGGAGCTCCACCAGGTGGCGCTTTCCAAGGCGACCGTGCTCGTCGATCGCTCGTCCATCGCGGAGGCGGATTCGAAGACCCTTCGCGAGACGGTCGAGCGCGCCGAGGGGCAGGCGCGGGAGGCGCGCGAGGCCCAGGAGAAGACGGCTGCCAAGGAAGCCGAGCTCAAGGTGTCTGCGGGCGTGATAGAGGAGCGCGTGCGCCAAGCCACGGAGAAGCTGCGCCAATCCTCTTCCATGGCGCTCGAAGACGCGTTGGCGCTTCCGGAGCCCGACGACCCCGAGGCGCTCGTGGCGAAGCTCGCCGCGATCGAGGCCTCCATCGAGGGCATGGGACCCGTGAACGAGGCGGCGCTCGCGAGCTACGAGGCCGCGAAGGAGCGCCTCGAGCGGGTGAGGGCGGCACTTGCGGACCTCCAAGGCGCGCAGGAGGCGCTGAGGAAGATCTCGAATGCCGTCGAGCGCAAGATGCGCGACGCCTACCTCGAGGCCTTCAAGGACGTGAGCGGCCATTTCACCGACGTCTTCAAGACGCTCTTCGGCGGAGGCGACGCGCGCCTGGAGATGGACGATCCGGCCCATCCGCTGCAATCGGGAGTCGAGGTCTGCGCCCAGCCTCCGAGAAAGCGCGTGGCGAAGATGTCCCTGCTCTCGGGTGGCGAGCGCGCACTCACCGCCCTCGCGCTGCTCTTCGCGGTCTACCGCACGCGCACCGTGCCGTTCTACGTGTTCGACGAGGTCGAGCAGGCGCTCGACGACACGAACCTGAACAAGCTCCTCGCCTCGCTCGACGCGCTCAAGAGCCAAACGCAGCTCATCGTGATTTCACACCAGCGTCGTACCATGGAGAAGGCGGACGTCCTCTATGGCGTGTCGATGGGTGCGGACGGCGTGTCGCGCGCGGTCTCCCAACGCATCTCCGACTTCAAGCCGAAGGTGTCCGTAGCAGGGGATTCTCACGCTTCTTCGTCGAAGGAGGCCTAGTCATGGCGCTCTTGGATCGCCTCAAGAGGGGCCTCGCGCGCTCGCGCGAGGCGCTGAACGAGATCCTCTACTTCGGCGGCGAGGTAGATGAGGACTTCTGGGAGGACCTCGAGGACACGCTCGTCATGGGCGACCTCGGTGCCGAGGTGGCGCTCTCGGTGGTGGACGACCTTCGCGACGAGGCCGCGCGGAAGGGCCTTCGGACGGATCGCCAGCTGAGGGCCGCGCTCATCGATCGCATCGCCAGCGAGTTCACGCCCGCGACGAGCGACCCCTTCGACGCGCTCCCTTCGTGCGTGCTCTTCGTGGGCATCAACGGCGCCGGCAAGACGACGACCGTGGGCAAGCTCGCCAACGCGGGAAAGCTCTCGGGGGCCTCGGTCATCATCGGGTGCGGCGACACCTTCCGCGCCGCGGCCCTGGAGCAGCTCGAGATCTGGGCCGATCGCGCGCGCGTGCCCATCATCAGCCGTCCGCGTGGGGCCGATCCCGCGAGCGTCTGCTACGACGTCATCGAGGAGGCGGAGCGCATCGGCTCGAACCTCGTGCTCATCGACACCGCAGGGCGCCTCCACACCTCCAAGGACCTGATGCGCGAGCTCCAGAAGGTCGTCTCGGTGACGCGCAAGCGCTCGCAGATGCCCGTGCACGTGGTGCTCGTGGTGGATGCCACCACCGGCCAAAACGGCCTCTCGCAGGCCAAGGAGTTCAACGACGCGCTCGAGCTCGACGGCCTCGTCATCACGAAGCTCGACGGCACCGCCAAGGGCGGGATCGCCGTCGCCATCTCCCACACGCTCGAGCTGCCGATCTATCGCATCGGCGTCGGGGAATCGATCGAGGACTTCCAGCGCTTCGACGCCCACGACTTCGCGACGGCGCTCGTGGGAGAGGGCTCGCTCACGTAACTTCGAAAGGACCTTCGGTGTTCAATTCGCTTCAGGATCGCCTCCAGGACACGTTTGATCGCCTGAAGGGCAAGGGTCGCCTCACCGAGGACGACATCAACGTCGCGATGCGCGAGATCCGCCTCGCGCTCCTCGAGGCCGACGTGAACTTCCGCGTGGTGAAGCGCTTCGTCGCCGCGTGCAAGGAGCGCTGCCTCGCCGCCGACGTGCTCGATTCCCTCACGCCCGCGCAAAACGTCGTCCGCGTGGTCCTCGAGGAGCTCACCCAGCTCCTCGGCTCCACCGAATCGGCGCTCACCCTCGCGCCGAATCGCCATCCGAATTCCATCATGCTCGTCGGCCTCCAGGGTTCGGGCAAGACGACGGCGGCCGCCAAGCTCGCCTACCTCCTGAAGAAGCAGGGGCAGCGCCCGCTCCTCGCCGCATGCGACGTCTACCGTCCCGCGGCGATCGACCAGCTCGAGACCCTCGGCTCCGAGGTGGGCGTGCCCGTCTTCACCGGCGATCGCACGGATCCCGTGGGCATCGCCAAGGGCGCCATCGCCGCCGCGGCGGGCGAGGACGCGACGGTCGTCATCATCGACACCGCGGGGCGCCTGCAGATCGACGAGGTGATGATGGCCGAGGCCGTGGCCATCAAGAACGCCGTGAGGCCCGACCAGGTGCTCATGGTCGTCGACGCCATGGCCGGCCAGGACATCGTGAACGTCGTCTCCGAGTTTGCCGAGAAGACGGACTTCGACGGCGTCATCATGTCGAAGCTCGATGGCGACGCGCGAGGCGGCGGCGCGCTCAGCGTGCGCGAGGTCACGGGCAAGCCCATCAAGTTCGTCTCCACCGGCGAGAAGCCCGATGCGCTCGAGGTCTTCCACCCCGATCGCATGGCCAA
>CANPVI010000117.1 GCA_947581665.1 uncultured Atopobiaceae bacterium
GACGCGCTCGTGGGGGGCGGTGGCGCGACGGGCGCGAGCAGCGCCGGGGCTGCGGGAGCCGCAGGGACCGCCGGGAACGGAGCCGCCGGGGCCGCGAGCTCGGGCGATGCCGGGGCCGCGAGTGCTGCCACGGGGCCCGCGAGCTCGGGCGATACCGAGCCCGACTCCGACGCCGACGCCGAGCGCGCACGGCTCGCCGCCCTCTGCCCGGAGGAGCTCCGCACCGAGCTCACCCGCGCCCTCATCGGCGACTCCCCTCTCCTCGACGCCCAACGCGCCGCGCTCGACGCGCTCGATGCGGGCCGCTCCACCTTCTGCGTGATGGCCACCGGGCGCGGCAAGAGCCTCATCTTCCAGCTCCACGCCCTCGAGGCCGCCCTCGCGCGGCGTGCCGCCACGGTGATCGTCTACCCCCTGCGCGCGCTCGTGAACGATCAGGCCCACTCCATGGGCGACCGCTTCGCCGCGCTCGGCGTGGGCGTGGCCACGCTCACGGGCGAGAGCACCCCCGAGGAACGCGAGGCCGTCTACCGGGGGCTTCGCGAGGGCACGCTCGACGTGGTGCTCACCACGCCCGAGTTCCTCGCGCTCCACGTGGCGGACCTCGCGCGCGCAGGCCGCGTGGGGTTCCTCGTGGTGGACGAGGCGCACCACGCGGGCCAGTCCAAGGGCGGATCGCGTGCGGCCTACCAAGACCTCCCGCGCATCCGCGAGGCGCTCGGCGAGCCCGTCTGCCTCGGCGTCACCGCCACCGCCGAGACGCCCGTGGCCGAGGAGGCTTGCCGCCTCATCGGCGCCACCGAGCTCGTGGTGGATGACGCCATCCGCGAGAACCTGCAGGTAGACGACCAGCGCGACCTCATCGAGCGCGACGACGCCGTGGCTCAGATCGCGCGCGGCGGCGAGAAGACGCTCGTCTACGTGAGCTCGCGCGTGGGTGCCGTGACGCTCTGCCGAAAGCTCCGCCACCGCCTGGGCGAGATGGGCCAGGCCATCGCCTTCTACCACGGGGGCCTTCCCCGAAAGACGCGCCAGCGCGTGGAGGCGGCCTTCCGCGAGGGCGAGGTGAGCTGCCTCGTGGCCACGAGCGCCTTCGGCGAGGGCGTGAACCTGCCCGACGTGCGCCACGTGGTGCTCTACCACCTGCCCTACGACGTGACCGCGTTCAACCAGATGAGCGGGCGGGCAGGGCGCGACGGCCTCCCCGCCACGATCCACCTCGTCTTCGGCGCCCACGACGCCGCCATCAACCAGCAGGTACTCGCCATGCGCGCACCCTCACGCGAGGATCTCGTGGCCCTCTGGAAGACGCTCCAGGCGCTCAGGCGCCAGGTCGGCCGGCGCCTCGAGGGGCCGCTCGAACTCCTCGGCGAGAACGTCGGGCGCGTCGCCGGCGGCGCCCCCATGCCGGCCGAGATGGTGGAGGCGGGGCTCGGCATATTCGCCGAGCTGGGCTTTCTCACGCTCCTCCCCGCCCCCGAGGGCCCCGTGATCATGCTCGCGGAGAAGGCGCGACCGGCCGATCTCGAGCGCTCCGTGCGCTACCAGGAAGGTGAACGTTCGATTTCGGCCTTCGAAGAGTTTTGCGATTGGGTGCTCACGGCGAGCCCCGAGGAGCTCCGAGGCCGTATCATCAGGCCTATCACGCCGTAGCAAGACAAGGGGACGGTCCTTTTGCCTTGCAAGACAAAAGGACCGTCCCCTTTGTCTTGCCCCCTTTGTCTTGCCTTCGCCTGGAGAGGACGCGTCGCGCGCATGACGAAGCCCCCGCATACGTCTCCCGTGCTCGAGGAGACGGCGAGCGTGGCCGCCGGACACGCCGGCGAGGCCAGCGTGGCGCCGCGTGCCGAGAACCCGTCTGCGGCGCTCGACCTCCCCAAGCCGAAGGTGGGCGCGGACAACTACCCCGCGCTTCGCAAGGCCTGTGCGCGCTACCTCTCCGAGGCGGGCCTCCATCAGGTGGAGCAGGCCTACCGTTTCGCCGCGAACTACCACGCCGAGCAGCGCCGACGCTCCGGCGAGCCCTACATCAACCACCCCGTGGAGGTGGCCCTCATCCTCGCGCACGACCTGCGCATGGATGCGGATACCATCTCCGGCGCGCTTCTCCACGACACGGTGGAGGACACCCCCGCCACCAAGGACCAGCTGCGCCAGAACTTCGGCGACGACGTGGCAGAGCTCGTGGACGGCGTCACCAAGCTCACCACCATCGAGATGGGCTCGATGGACGAGAAGCAGGCCATGAACCTGCGCAAGATGTTCCTCGCCATGAGCAAGGACATCCGCGTGGTGATCATCAAGCTCGCCGACCGCCTGCACAACATGCGCACGCTCGCCGCGCTCAAGCCCGACCGCCAGCAGTTCAAGGCGCGCGAGACGATGGACGTCTACGCCCCGCTCGCGGACCGCCTCGGCATCTCCGCCATCAAGGCCGAGCTCGAGGACCTCTCCTTCATGTACCTCGAGCCCGAGGCCTTCCAGCGCGTGGCGCGCATGGTGCAGGAGAGCCGCGAACAGCGCGAGGAGGTCACCCACGAGGCCATCAAGGTGCTCGACGACGAGCTCAGGCGCGCGGGCATCAAGAACTTCACCATCACCGGGCGCGCGAAGCACCTGTGGAGCATCTGGCAGAAGATGCGCCGCAAGGACAAGGAGTTCTCCGACATCTACGACCTCATCGCCCTTCGCGTGATCACGCAGACGGTGGGCGACTGCTACTCCGCGCTCGGTGCCGTGCACACGCTCTGGCACCCGCTGCCGGGGCGCTTCAAGGACTACATCGCCACCCCGAAGCCGAACCTCTACCAGTCGCTCCACACCACCGTGGTGGGGCCGTCGGCGCGCACGATCGAGATCCAGATCCGCACCGTCGAGATGCACGAGCAGGCCGAGTACGGCATCGCCGCGCACTGGCTCTACAAGGCCTCGGGCACGAGCACCGGCAACAAGAGCCAGGCGGACAAGTCGATGGACACGCAGATCTCGTGGATCCGCCGGAGCCTCGACTGGACGGTCGAGGAGGACGTCGATGACCCGCGCGAGTTCCTGCGCAACCTCCGCATCGACCTCTTCGAGGACGAGATCTTCGTCTTCACACCCGCGGGCGAGGTGATGAGCCTTCGGCGCGATTCGACGCCGCTCGACTTCGCCTACCAGGTGCACACCGAGGTGGGAAACCACTGCGTGGGAGCCAAGGTGAACGGCTCGGTGGTACCGCTCACCTACACGCTCGAGATGGGCGATCGCGTCGAGATTCTCACGAACAAGAACTCGCACCCGTCGGCGGACTGGGTGAACATCGTGAAGACGCCGTCGGCGCGCGCGAAGATCCGCAAGTACTTCTCGAGCGCGAACAAGTCGATCGACGCCGAGCAGGGGCGCGCGATGCTCGCGACCGAGCTGCGCAAGGCCGGCTATGGCATCTCCACGCGCCGCAGCGTGCGCGCGATCGCGAAGGTGTGCGAGATCCTGAAGTTCCGCGAGCCGGACGACCTCTTCGCGGCCATCGGATCGAACAAGCTCTCGCCGAAGCAGGCGGCGCACCGCGTGGAGGCCGTGCTCGAGGCGGAGAAGCCGCCCGAGGCGGGGACCGGCGGCGCGGGCGCGGGGGCGGCGTCCATGGAGCCGAAGACCGTGAAGCTCGCCGTGCCGAGGCCGCCGCGGCGCGCGCCCGGCGCCAAGGGAAACTTCTCCGGCGTCGTGGTGAAGGGCGATCCCGACCTCTACGCGCACCTCGCGAAATGCTGCAGCCCGGTGGCGGGCGACGAGATCGTCGGCTTCATCACGCGCGGACGCGGCGTCTCGGTGCACCGCGCGAACTGCCCGAATGCGAAGGCGCTCATGGACCACCCCGAGCGCATGATCGAGGTGGCATGGGACACCTCGGGCGCCACGCAGTTCACGGTGGAGATCGTCGTGGAGGCGAGCGACCGCATGGGGCTCCTGAAGGACGTGACGATCGCGATCGGCGAGGCCGGGGGGAACATCCTCTCCGCCTCCACGCAGACCACGCGCACGGGCATCGCGCGCCTGCGCTTCGTGGTGGAGATCAGCGCCGCATCGCTCTTGGACCCGCTGCTCGGCCGCGTGAGCCGCGTCCCGAGCGTCTTCGATGCCCGCCGCATCATGCCCGGCGAAGGCGGCAGCGAAATGAAGCAGCGGATATGAAAAGCGCCATCCGACTCCGCGCAGCGCAGGCTCGGATAAATCTGAATTCTTTTCGCCGTGGACCCACCCACACATCCTTGCGCCGTGGACCCATCCACGCATCCTTGCGCCGTGGACCCATCCACGCATCCTTGCGCCGTGGAACCACCCACGCATCCTTGCGCCGTGGACCCACTTTTTCGGTGTATTTGATGCACCGAAAAAGTGGGTCCACGGCGCAAAGCTTCGGGGGCAGGTCCACGGCGGAATTGACGTTGGACGAACCGAAAGAGTGGGTCCGCGGCGTAAGGCTTCGGGGGCAGGTCCGCGGCGTAAGGCTCTCATGGCGTAAGGTTTTCCATGGCGGAAGGTTTTGACGGGAGGCAGCATGGAAGTTCGTCGGTTTGTCGTCGGGCCCATCCAGACCAACTGCTACGCCGTCGTGAGCGACGGGCACGCGATCGTGATCGACCCCGGCGCGTCGGGGGCGGCGATCGCGCGCGAGCTCGGGGACGTCGTGGTGGACGCGATCATCGCCACGCACGGCCATGGCGACCACGTGGGCGGCGTGAGGGCGCTCGCCGACGCAACGGGCGCGCCGTTTTGGATTGCAGAGCCGGACGCCGAGCGCGCGACGCACTCGGGCTCGCCCGGCTCGCTCGGCATCGCCTACGACGATGATGCGCCGATGGCGGAACGGTTCCTGCGCGAGGGTAACGTGGTGCGCGTGGGCGACGCATCGTTCGAGGTGATCGAGGCGCCCGGGCACACCGAGGGCGGCATCGTGCTCCTCGGCGAGGGCGTGGCCTTCGTCGGCGACACGATCTTCAAGGGCGCCGTGGGCCGCACGGATCTCCCCGGCGGCAGCCCCGCGGTGCTCGCGAAGACGCTCAAGCGGCTGCGCGAGCGCATTCCGCCGGAGACGGTGCTCCTTCCCGGCCACGATGACGCCACCACCATGGCCGACGAGCTGCGAGCGAACCCATATCTGGTAGGCTGAACTCCCCTCAAGCCCGAGTGGCGGAATGGCAGACGCGGCGGTCTCAAAAACCGCTGACCTCACGGTCGTGTGAGTTCGACTCTCACCTCGGGCACCAGCGCTCATCTTCGTGTCAGTCCGGGGGCCGGGCAATGTATGGTG
>CANPVI010000118.1 GCA_947581665.1 uncultured Atopobiaceae bacterium
GGCGCTATCGTCCATGGGATTCGCCGTCGCAATAAGAGCAATGTTGACGATGGGGCTGATGGCGAATAATGCACCTGAAACCTCATAAGGGCAATCTCAAGGGAGCGGCGCATCAAGCCGCTCCCGCGCCCCATCGCATCAATTGGAAGCTCATCTGCCTCTGTGCGCTCGGGCTCACTATGATCGCCTTTGCCGCATCCGCAGGCTGGCTGCTGATCCATGCGAAGGACAAGGCAGTCGAGATCGAACCTTGGCCTGAAGCCGTCGAGGAGGTCTTCGACGATGGGTTCCCTGAGGTAGATTGGGACTATTGGCAAACGATCAATCCCGCTGTCATCGGCTGGGTCACCGTACCGGGTACCAACATCGATTATCCGATAGTCCAGGCACCCGCTGAGGATCCGGACTATTACCTTACCCATGATGTCTTTTGCGAGGAGAACTTCTATGGCTGCCCGTATCTTGATGCGGAGTGTGCGGCGGAGGGCTTCGAGTCGAGGGTCTGCTACATCTTCGGTCACCATCTCCAAGATGGCAGCATGTTCTCGGCGTTCGCCAACTATTCAGACCAGTCGTTTGCCGAGAGGCATCAAAATATTCTGCTTCAGACCCCTCACGGGAAGCAACGCTTGACGGTCATCGCAGCTGACGTTATCAATGCCCGTAACCAGACGAAGAAAACCGAGTTCGCTGACGATAACGAGTTTCGCTCATGGGTGTCCGAGCTTCTAAACGAGTCGGACATGAAGTTAGCCGAAACCGCCCAAGGAGCAGCTACTACCGAGGCTGCTTCGGCGCAACAAGCGAGACTCACGATCTTTGTCACATGCAGCTACAACCTGTTCTCAAACGAGCGCACGTTATGTATAGCTTCGTAGCGTCAACAACTATCAAGGGTCATACGGTTTTCTCATGTAGGTGTTTATCAGGTGATTTGAGAAGGGGATGACATCTTCTCGACCTATTTAAGCCTACAACCCTTATTCAACTATCAAAGGAGAGCCATGTCTGATGAAGTCATACCAAAAGAAAGCAATATGTGCGGATATGCCCGTGTGTCTGCAAAAGACCAAAATCTCGACCGCCAATACGATGCGCTTTTAGATTTCGGTGTCGAAGAAGAAAACATCTTTGCCGACAAAGCCAGCGGGCGCGACTTCAAGCACCCCGCGTACAAACGAATGATGCGCCGTCTTCATGGTTGGCATTCAACCAACTAAGGTTGGAAATGTGTCAACTTGCTTTAACACTTGGGGTAGTTCCCGTACAAGGAGTTTTAGGTCCAATGACAACGTTTTCGGCATGGCAAGCATTCGTATCCCCCCCTGTGGAATGGCGGTGCATTCCACAGAACGGTTCTTTTGATACGAGCAAGGCATTGTCAAAATCCCCGAAAGAGCAATTTTGAATTATGAGAAGAGGTCTCACCTAAGAGCATTTCGCGCAGTTCATATTATTCCAGCTCTAGAGGATAATCGGTTATTTCTTAAAAATACTGCGCACATTTCAGCTTTAAAACACGTTAAGCACTATAGGAGGTGAAAAGGTTTGCATTGCTTTCCGGATGACGAGAGCGGCAAGGCCAAGTCATTTGATTCAGAAGAATCTGCGCTTGCGGTTCGATTCACAGAAGAACACTACGATGCGATATATCGCTATTGCGCAAGGCGACTGAATTCGAAGGAAGACGCGCAGGACGCGACCCAGGAAGTGTTTCTCAGGCTCGTCTCAAGCAAGGCTTTGTACGTCGAACAAGGGAAGCCCCTTGCATACCTCTACACCTGCGCGAGACACGTTTGCGCAGATTTCTCCAAAAACCGAAAACCGGCGAACGCGTCTCTTGAGGATTGTGAGATCGACGTTTCGGATCGAGCCCAAGGGCGCATGGAGCGGCATCTGGTCATGGAGGATGCGCTCTCACGCCTTACCGTTGAGGAAAGAGAAGTTTTGGAACTGAGATACGGACAAGACCTCACAATGGCCGAAATCGCTGCCGTAACGGGCAAGTCGAGGTTTGCCCTCTATCGCACAGAACGAAAGGCTTTGCGCGCTCTTCGGAACCTTTTGGGAGGTGGCAATGATTAACTCTCGACTGAAAAACGCACTTAAAGACCACTACGCTTCAAACGTCCCCGCGATCGACGCTGGAGCCAAGGAGCTGACGATCAGGCTCGTTGAGGAATCGGCGACCAAATGGCAATGCTGCAGAGCCGTGTCGCACATTCCCTTCTGGCGATTCACTCTTGAGCAGCTCATGTTCATCCATCCAAGCGTATGGATGCTTCAGCTCGTCTTCCTCATCGGTATGTTCGCATTGATCATAGGGGGTGGAGAATATTCCTTGACGCGTGAGGGAAGGGTGACCGTCATTATGAGCACTGCCGTGCTTTCCGTGGCACTCGGCATTCCCAACGCACTCAAGAGCTTTGAGTACCGCATCTCCGAATTGGAAAGTTCTTGCATGCATAACTGCGTGCAAGTTCTTGCCGCCAGGCTTGCGCTTTTCGGTCTCGCCGACGTGCTGTGGATAACGCTTGCTGTTGCCATCATTCCAAGCCTGACCGGCATCGAAGCCCTCCGCGTCTTTCTCTATGCCGCAACGCCGTTCTTCTGCTTCTGCGCCGTCGGCTTCTATGTGGCCCGCATAACGCGGGGAGGCTCGCAAACCGCCTGCATCATCTCAGCGGGTCTCTCGATTCTTGCGCTCTGGGGACTCAACGCCATTTTTCCGCATTGGTACGCAAGCCTCTCCGTTGCCACATGGGTCATGGCCTTTGTTTGTTCGGTCGCTCTCGCGACCCATGAGGTTCGGAGTCTTATGAGCCAAATCGCCGAAGGGCTCTCGCTGCAAACGCCGAACACGGTGCTTTGACGCCCGAGGTTCGCAGCCCAGATGTGTATCAAGTCTTTCTCGAAAGATACGAAAGGAACCCGATGGAACTGAAACTCGACAGGATAACAAAGCAATTTCGCGAAAAGATCGCTGTGGATCACCTTAGCGAAACCTTCACCTCGGGCGTCTATGGGCTTCTGGGGGCAAACGGCGCAGGTAAGACCACGCTCATGAGAATGATCTGTGACGTGCTAAAACCCACTTCAGGACAAATTCTTCTCGATGATGTACCCATAGAGCAGTTCGGCGACGGCTATCGCGCCCATCTTGGTTATCTCCCGCAGGATTTTGGCTATTATCCCGATTTCTCTGCCTATGACTTCATGAGGTATCTGGCAAACCTCAAAGGCCTTGCTTCCCGCTTCGCCAAGGTCAAGACAGATGAGCTCTTGGACATGGTGGGGCTTTCAAGCGTGGCGAAACAGAAGATCAAGACATTCTCTGGCGGCATGAAGCAGCGTCTCGGCATCGCCCAAGCGGTGCTGAACGATCCTTCGATTCTCGTTCTCGACGAACCGACTGCGGGGCTTGATCCGAAGGAGCGCGTCCGATTTCGCAACCTCATATCCTCGCTTGCGCAAAACAAGATCGTCATCCTTTCCACCCATATCGTGTCGGACGTTGAATACATCGCCGATAAGATCCTTTTCATGCGTTGTGGAACCATCGTCAGTGCCGGCACGGTGGATCAGATCGTAGGCGAGATGCGGGGCAGTGTGTGGGAATGCATCGTTGCGCCCCGGGAAGCCAACGCCATGGCGGCACGAATGCCCGTCGGAAACATTCACTATGGCAGAGACGGCCAGGTGATAGTGAGACTTGTCTCGGAAAGTCGACCGCGCGAGGACGCCCGCGCGGTCGAACCGACCTTGGAAGATGTGTATCTTCACCTTTTCCAAGCGCAGCCAAGCCTTATCAGCCGTAGACGAGGAGCACACCATGAGTAGCCTCATCAGGTTCGAGCTGAAGAAGATGTTTTTCAGGCGTGTAACGCTGGTCTCTTGCATGTTTGTCTTCGCCATGCTCGTCGTTATCGCGATAACCAACATAAACTCCCAATATGCGCCAAATCCCGATGATTTAAACAGCGACCTTATCGGAACCGCAGCCATTTCCCAAATCAAATCCAATGAAGAAGCCCTCGCGGGTCCTATAACCAACGAGAAGGCCACGGAAGTGATCCGGCAATACCAAACGTTTCTTGACCCGAACGGAGAGCTGAAAGAAGAGTTCGTCTACCGTGGAGGCGTTCCCGACTCTTATGTGGATGAGTATTGGCGGTTCAGGGCAGTCACCAATAGCTACTTGAACCTTCTAACAAAGACGTGGTCCGTAGGCTACTCGTTGCCCGCATCAGTGGCCACCACCATAGATACATCGCAAACCGTGGATCTCTACGGCCAGATAAACGCGAAGATAGAATCGGAACTTGACGACAGCCCGGACGGGCTAAACTATACGAGCGCCGAGAAAGCCTTCTGGCTCGATAAGGCGAAAGGGGTATTCACTCCCATAGAGTACGGCTATGCCGGAGGTTGGGAGGATTTCCTCAGCATGACGCAGTTTCTCATCTTCGCACTTTTGGCAATGGCGATCACGTGCGCATCGGTGTTCAACGGCGAATATAGCTCGAAGACCGACGCCTTGATCCTTTCGACGAAATACGGGAAAACACGACTTGGCAGGGCAAAAGTCGCGGCAGCATTCATCGGTGCAAGTATCGTTTACTGGGCAGCGGTGCTCATCCTGCTCGTCGTTTGCCTTATCTTCTTCGGATCACAGGGAGCAGGTTTGGCCATACAGATGATCTCGCTTTCCAACACATATTCCATCAGTTTGTTGGAAGCGTCGCTTATCTGCTGTCTTGTCGGCTACTTGGCCACACTTGCGCTGCTCGGAATCATACTCGTGCTTTCCGCGCGCATGAGAAGCCCCATGGGGATCTTGGCGGTTGCGGTCGCAATCGTGCTTATTCCCCTGTTCATTCCGAATTTAAGCAACAACGTTGCCAACCATATAGTGTTTCTGTTCCCATATTATGTGCTCGACCCCCATAATCTTTTCGACATGATTTCCTATGCAGTGGGGCCTGTGGTCATCGAATACCCGGTTTTCTGCGCAATTCTATATGCGCTTCTGTTCATTATGGGAGCGGTGCTTTCGATGCGCAGTTTCAGAAACCATCAGATAACCTAGCTCATGTTCTTGCATTCAAAGAGCGATAAATGATTCTGTTCTTTTAGATTGTCTATCAAGTAGGAGACGGAGCTTTCAGAGTGTTTTTGTTTCATTTATCTTTAAATACTGTAGAAAAGAGGAAGGAAATAATAAATGGCTAAAATGAGAATATCACCGGAATTGAAAAAAC
>CANPVI010000119.1 GCA_947581665.1 uncultured Atopobiaceae bacterium
ACGATCGCGACCTGGCGCCCCACGTCCTCGCGCGCCTGCGCCACCATCTCGCCATGGGCCCGGCGCAGCTTGTTCGCCGCCGTGCCAAGGCGGGGAATGCGCCCATACGGCGCATCGTCGCCGAGGATCGCGACGATTGTGTCGACGAGCTCGGCAGTCGCAGGATCCTGCTCGAGCGCCTGCGCGTCCTGTTCGATGATGGCTCGGCGCACCTCGAGCGCCGAGTCGTAGACCCTCTGCTGCGCGGGGAAGAAGTTGCGTACGTCCGTGACTTCCAGCGCCTCGCTTCGCAGCGCCTGGGCCTCGTCCGCGAGCGTCTGGAAGAAGAGCGAGGGGTCGTCTTTGTAGTGGAGGATGTCCGTGATGCGGCGATTCGTTTCCTCCACCACCGCGCGGCCGGGGTAGTTCGCCTTGCCATATTCTTCGCGCACGAGAGTCAAGAGCTCGTCGCGCAGGCCCTCGAGGTACGTCGCGGCGTCGTCGGCCATGTCATCGTCGTTGGCGGGGATCACGTGGGTTGGATCGTCCAGCGCCTCGTAGAAGCCGCGCAAGGCCTCTCGCGCGCGCCGGCGGACGTCCTCCGAGGCCTTCCTCCGAAGCTCCACGCGCACCTTGCGCCCGGCGGCTTCGTTCGTGAGCGCGGTCCTCGCCTCGCGCGACTTCGCGTCGAGCACCATGCCGTTTTCCTTGAGCACCACGTCCTTGCGCGCCACGAGGCCGGCCAGGATGCCCGCCACGTCCAGCGCGGTCCAGCCGTAGGGCGCGGCGGAGAAGTGCTTCTTCAGGGAATCCACGGTGAGCGATTCGCCGAGCTCTCCCATGGTGGTGAGGTAGTCGCGCACGTCGCCCGTTGCCCGGCCGTTCGGCGAGGCCTCCATATCAAAGCTCTCCTGTTGGGGGCTCGCGAGGATACGCCCCACGTCCCCATCGTTTCGCACGTGCTCCTCCACGTGGTTGAAGCACGGGTAGACGATGCCCACGAGCTCAGTGAGCTTGGCGTCGATGGCGCGCTCGTAGTTGGCGCCTTGAATCTTGGACTTGCTGCCGCTGATGTAGCAGGTGGCGGTGGAGAGGGCCCTCTTCAGCTTCTCCACGGCCTCGTTGTGGAGCTCGCGGGACTCGGCTACCTTCCGGCGCACGATCTCCTGGCGCGTGCTCGTTTGGGCCTTGAGGTTGCTCGTCCGCTCGTACCTGCGAATCTTCGCCTCCTCGATGAGCAGGCTCACGTAGCCCGTGCCCTCGCCGAGGGCGATCACACACTGGGGCTTTTGCGATTGCATAAGGAGCTGGCTCTCGGAGCGCGCGAAGTCGTCCGCGAGGTCCGTGACGATGCGCAGCTCAAGGCCCTCGCTCGCCTTGCCGAAGGGCGTGTGGTCCACGTACTTGGCGATGGGGAACTGCCCGCCCTCGTAGTGAAGCGTCTTTTGGGGCATGAGCTGCTCGTAGAGGATGGAGCCGATGGTGCCCACGAGCTCTTGGGGGTCGACGGACACCGCGCTGATCTCGTTCTCGACGTCTTGCTCCTCGTTCGTGAGGAAGGTGTAGGTCTCGCCCGACTTGCCGATGTAGCGCTCCGCGTGGAGCCTATCGAGCGACGCCTGCACGTTCTTCCTGAGCGCGAAGGCGTCCACGTCGATGTCGTCGGCCATGAGGATGGAGATGTTCTCCGGCGTGCTCTTGATGTGCTCGGAGATGTAGCGGATGAGGAAGAGCGTCTTCAGCACCTGGACGTCCTGAGGCCGGATGCTCGTGGTGTCGTCTTCGCCCGAGCGCTCGCACTTGCGGATGACCGCCTGCACGGCGCCGTCGAGAAACGCCTGCAGCGTGTCGTAGAAGCGCCAGAAGGGCACGAGTGCGCGCTCGTTCTTGTCCTCCACCGCCTGGGCGGCCTCCTGGAAGCCGGCGAGCATGGAGCGCGCGCCGTCCGAGAGGCTCTTGCCGGAGCTGCCGTGGCTACGGATGGCCACGAGCGCCTTCTGGAGCATGGGGAATTGGTACGACACGAAGGGGAAGTCCGCGGCGAACTGCTTCGCGTCGCGATAGCCGCGAATCTCCGTGCCGGCGTCCTGGAACGTGAAGAGGTTCTTGAGGACGGCCTGCTTGTTCGCGTACTCGGCCTCGAGGATGCCCTCGACCTCGGGCTTCTTGGCGAGGATGCGCTTTTGGATGACCTCGTCCACCGAGGCCGAGGAGAAGGAGAGCCGCGTGTTGAAGCGGCCTTGGATCTTCGAGAAGTCGCCGGTCTTCACGGCCGTGACCTCGTCGATGGCCTCTTGGCTCGTCACCGCCACCCACACGTCGCCGGTGCACTTGATGCCCAGCTCCTCCACGAGCGTCTGGAGATTCAGGAGCCGCTGGCGGTTCTCGCCGATGAACTGGCCGATCTCATCGACGAGGAAGATGAGCTTGAAGTGCGCGTTGTCGCGCTTCTTGCGCGCTACGTAGTCGTGGATTTCATCGGTGAGCGAGTCGATCGTGAGGTTTTCACCGAGTGACCCCCCCCCGAGGTATCTTTCGGCTTCCGTTTCGGACATCACATCCGTGGCGGCCAGTGCGCCGATCACATCATCGGTGTAGAAGGACCAGGCCTTGCGCATGGATTCCCACGGCATGCCGTTTCGCTCGAGGAACTTGTTCTTGAAGGCCTCGGTTTTGCCCTGCTCGTCCGCAAGCTGCTCGAGCCGGGCGACCTTGAGGTCGTTTCCATAGAAGCCCTGCGCGTTGTAGAAGGCGCGCGCGAAGGAGTAGAGGATGGCCGCGTCGCCGTCGTCGGCACCGGCGATATTGTCGATGTTGAAGAGGATCGTCTGGGCGTGGAGGCTGGCGCAGCGCTCGACGTTCGCGGTGGTCATGGGATTGGCGAAGCGGCTTTGGCCGTGGTCGTCCGTGAAGTAGTCGATGGCATGGCGTCCGCCCACCACGGGGTTCTCGAGCAGGTAGGAGAGCATCTTCAAGAAGTGCGATTTACCGGAGCCGAAGAAGCCGGAAATCCACACGCCCATCTTCTCCGTGGGGCGATCGATGGAGGTGCAGAAGTTCGAGAAGAACTCGTCGAAGTGGCCCTGGAGCTCGCGCGTGACCACGTATTCCTCGAGCTCTTGGATCGTCTGCTGCTCGTTTTCGGAATCGACCTTCACCACGCCGTTGATGTCGCGATCGATGTCCTTTTGGAATATCTCTTGGATTCTCATGGCTCCTCCTGCAAAGCCCCTGCTATTTGCCTGTGATCAAGTTGAACGCTCGATAGTAGTTCGCGTCGTCGAGTTTCCCGAAGAGCGCAAGCTCGCGTCCGTTGTACGTGCCGGGATACGCGAGGATAATCGGCACGTCGTCGATGATCGTCTGGATGTTGTTGAAGATGCCGCTCGCCCGAAGGAACGGGTACGCCTTGCCCACGCCGCACAGCAAGAGCACGTCGTTTGGCTGATGCGGTTGCCAGTCCATCGACTTCGCCACGTCGAGCGGGCTCGCGATCTGTTCGATCTGCTTGAAGGTGTGCTCCTCGCCCCTCGTGGCCTCAAGCTGCGCGACCCGCTCCGGCGTGATGCCGAAGGTGCCGAGGAACGCAAGCATGGAGTCCCACAGGTCTCGCACCACGAGACGGCACGCGAGGTTCCCGCGCTCGGACTCCTCCCGCAGAGCCTCGATATGGCGGCGGACGGTGAGCTCGTCCCCCGCGTCATAGGGCAGGACGTAGGTGCTCACCTCGTTCGCGAGCCCGCGCTTCTCCAGGAAGGAGCGATCCTGGATCTTGCCGCGAACGACATCGAAGAGCTCGTCCACCGAGAGTTTCGCCGTCAGGCTCATCCGAGCACCTCCCGATCGTTGAAGGCGATGAGCGCCGCATGGTCGCCGTTGGCCACGATCCCCTCCTCCAAGCGGGGGGCGATGGAGATGGGCGCCATCTCCGTGGAGCGCCCCTCGAGGATGCCCACCTGGCGCAGGCAGTTCGCCAGCACCTGGCGCATCTTGTTCAGCGTGGCGTCGCTCCAGGTCGACGCATCAGGCTCGCGGCTGCGGAGGTCCTCCAGGAACTTCCGGATCTCCCATTGCTCGAGATACAGGTCGCCCATGCGATAGCGCTCACCCACCACGCCCACCATGAACTCCCAGACGAGCCGGTAGGTGCGCATCATCGCGTAGAGGTTGGCCTGGTGGGCGTCCTCGAGGGGCCCGTTCGCGATGAGATCCTCGAGGTCCTCGCTCTCGAGGGCATCGAGGCGCGCGAAGATGGCGCGCACGATGCTCCTGATGTCGTGGTTGGTACGACGCTCGAAGAGGTTCTCCTCGAAGACCATTTCCGCTATCTGCTCGTCGGTATGGGTGCCGCCGACCCGAAGCCGTGCGACGGTGCGCGTCTCGCGGAAGAGGAACTGCTCACGCGTGATCGCGCCGTTGTAAGGTCTGTCCGTTACCGATTCCGGCACTTCAGCTCCTCCGTCCGCTTCCTTCAGTAGATGGGATTCGGCCAGCTATAGTTTGCCGTATTCGAGTAGCTCGGTACCCTACCAATCGAATTCTTCATCGTCCGGCTCTTCGCTCCCTGGGACAACGTACTTGTAAAGGTCAATCCCTTCGCGCTCGGCGCGGCGGATAAGCTGTGCCGGCGAGGCCTCTTCAATGGCGATCACATCACCCATAGCGAAGGGGGAGCCTACGAACGTAGCCGTGCCGTAGTAGTCGATCAGGTCTTCGCGAAGCTTATCGACATCTATCTGGACTTTCATGGCTTTACCTCTTCAGCTGGACCCTGACGGGTAATTGATATCTATCTCACAGAGCAAGCTTGACAACAATTGCGCTCGATTCCAGACGGTGTCGATGCGCAGACGCACGCTGGCTCTGAGCTGCACGTGCTCGCTAAGAGACGGCGAATAGCATGGCTATGAGACCCACTACGAGAAGAACGCCTTAGCCAAACCGCTCTCAGCGCACCGCTCACCGTCGAACCTTCTAGCTCACTCTTCGCCATACCCGAGAGCCATAGCGGGCACATCCAAAAGAGGCAACGAAGGGGATGGATAGCTTCCCCGTATCGCCCTGCATCGGCCAATTCGTGCCAGCTATGGGATACTCGCCTCGCGTTGTGGCTACCCCACGTCCCCAAAGTAATCCAGATCCAGCCGCTTGATCCGGATCGTGCTCTCGGTCGCCACGCCCAGATCGTACTTGATCATCAGCCGCACCAGGCGCCTCCCGTCGATGAGCGAGATCGTCGAATGCGGATAGCTCCTCGCAAA
>CANPVI010000120.1 GCA_947581665.1 uncultured Atopobiaceae bacterium
CTTGCGGATGTCCATGAAGTCCATGGCCATGTCTTCGAACCTGGCCTCGGGATACTCGTACATCACCCACATGATCTTCGCTGCGTCCATGGCGGAACCGCCGCCCATGGCGATGATCACGTCGGGCTCGAAGGCGCGGAGCTGTTTCACGCCCTCCTGGGCGCACTGGAGCGTGGGGTCGGGCGCCACGTCCCAGAAGCACGAGTGCACGATGCCCAGCTCGTCGAGCTTGTCCTCCACGGGCTTCGTGTAGCCGTTCTTGTAGAGGAACTGGTCGGTGACGATGAAGCAGCGCTTCTTGTCCATGACCTGGCCGAGCTCGGCGAGCGCCACCGGCATGCAGCCGCGCTTGAAGTAGATCTTCTCCGGGGTTCTGAACCAGAGCATGTTCTCTTGGCGCATGGCCACCACCTTGGTGTTCAAAAGATGCTTCACGCCCACGTTTTCCGAGGTAGAGTTGCCGCCCCACGTGCCGCAGCCGAGCGTCATCGAGGGTGCCATCTTGAAGTTGTAGAGGTCGCCGATGCCGCCCTGGGCGCTCGGGGTGTTCACGAGGATGCGCCCCGTCATCATCACGTCCTTGAACTTGTCGATGATGTCCGTGCGCGTGGGGTGCACGTAGAGCGAGCTCGTGTGGCCGAAGCCGCCGTCGGCCACGAGGCGCTTGGCCTTCTCGAGGGCCTCGTCGAAGTCCTTCGCGTGGTACATCGCGAGCACCGGCGAGAGCTTCTCGTGCGCGAACTCCTCGGAGGGGTCGACGCTCTCCACCTCACCGATGAGGATCTTCGTCTTCGGAGGCACCTCCACGCCCGCCATCTCGGCGATGGTCGCAGCGCTCTGGCCGACGATCTTGGCGTTCACGGAGCCGTTGATGATGATGGTCGTACGGACGCGATCGAGCTCGTCGCCCTTCAGGAAGTAGCAGCCGCGACGCTCGAACTCGGCCTTCACCTCGTCGTAGATGTCGTCCAAGGCGGTCACGCTCTGCTCGGAGGCGCAGATCATGCCGTTATCGAAGGTCTTCGAGTGGATGATCGAGTTCACGGCCACCTTCACGTCGGCCGAGGAGTGGATGATCACCGGGACGTTGCCGGGGCCCACTCCGAGGGCGGGCTTTCCAGAGGAGTACGCCGCCTTCACCATGCCGGGGCCGCCGGTGGCGAGGATGATGTCGGCGTCGCGCATGAGCTCGTTCGTCATCTCGAGCGTGGGCACGCTGATCCAGCGGATGAGGCCCGCAGGAGCGCCCGCGGCCTCCGCGGCCTCGCGCACGAGCTTGGCCGCCGCAGCCGTGCACTTCGCCGCGCGCGGGTGCGGCGAGATGATGATGGCGTTTCGCGTCTTCAGCGAGATGAGGCACTTGAAGATCGCAGTGGAGGTGGGGTTCGTGGTGGGGATGATGCCCGCGACGATGCCCATGGGCTCGGCCACCACCTGGTAGCCGTAGGCGGGATCCTCCTCGATGACGCCGCAGGTCTTCGTGCGCTTGTACTTGTTGTAGATGTACTCGGAGGCGTAGTGGTTCTTGATGACCTTGTCCTCCACGACGCCCATGCCCGTCTCCTCGACGGCCATCTTGGCGAGCGGGATGCGCGCCTTGTTCGCGGCCATGGCCGCCTCGTAGAAGATCTTGTCCACCTGCTCCTGCGAGAAGGTGGCGAAGACCGCTTGCGCCTCGCGCATCTCGGCCATCGCGGCGTTCAGGCTCTCGACGCTGTCGATGACCTCGGTGAGCTTCTTCTTTGATGTGGACTTTGGCATGCGGGAGACCTCCCCCTCTCCGCCGTGACGCTTGATCGTCAAATGGTAGCGAATGGCGCGCCGTTTTAGGCCCTGAGCAGCGGAAAAATGGGGCCTACGGCAGCTTTACGAGGACTCGGCGATGGTCGCCTCGATGGTCTCGATGAGCGCGAACGCGTCGGCCTCCCCCACACGCAGCCAGTGGAGGGAGCCGTCCTCAAGCTCGAAGGCCATGAAGGGCCCGAACCCTGAGATGAGGCTCGTCGACGCCTGCTTGAACATGGGATCGGCGGGGAGCCCCGGGTAGCGCACCCATGCGAGGCGCGGATGGCATGCGAGGTAGCGCGCCACGATGGCTGCGGCGTCGCTCTCCGCGCGCCATGTCTGCGCCGGTGCGAGACGCATGCGGGCCGCCGCCTCCTCCATGAGGCAACGGCCCGCGACGCTATAGGCGTGCGTGCCCATCGTCCGAGCTAGACTTGGGCCTTTTCGATGATCTCGCCGAAATCGGAGAGCGCCATGGTGCCGAGGTCGCCTTGCGAGCGCTCGCGCACGGCCACGGTCCCCTCCTCCGCCTCGCGGTCGCCCACGATGAGCATGTAGGGGATCTTCTGCTCCTGCGCCTTCGCGATCTTCGCCTTCATCGGCTCGGATTGGTCGGCCACCTCCACGCGGCCGCCCACTTCCTCGAGCCTCTGCGCCACGGAGCGCGCGTAGTCGAGATGGCGATCGGCGATCGGAATGACCTCCACCTGCACCGGCGCGAGCCAGAGCGGCAGCGCCCCCGCGTAGTTCTCGATGAGGATGCCGAGGAAGCGCTCGATCGAACCGAAGATGGCGCGGTGGAGCATCCACGGGCGCTTGTCGGTGTTGTCCGCGTCGCGGTAGACGATGTCGAAGCGCTCCGGCAGGTTGAAGTCCACCTGGATGGTGGAGCATTGCCAGGTGCGCCCGATGGAATCCTTCACCTTGATGTCGATCTTGGGCCCGTAGAAGGCGCCGTCGCCCTCGTTGATGTCGTAGGGGATGCCGCGCCGCTCGAGCGCCTCCTTGAGGAAGCTCTCGGCCTTGTCCCACATGTCGTCGGTGCCGATGGACTTCGCGGGGCGCGTGGAGATCTCCGCGGTGTAGGGCAGATCGAAGGTGCCCATGATGTAGTCCACGAGGTCGAGGATGGACTCGACCTCGTCCACCACCTGCTCCTCCGTGCAGAAGACGTGCGCGTCGTCCTGCGTGAAGCCGCGGGCGCGGAAGAGCCCGTGCACCGCGCCGGAGAGCTCGTGGCGATACACCGTGCCGAACTCGAAGTAGCGAAGCGGCATCTCGCGGTAGCTGTGCATGTTCTGCTTGTAGAGCAGCACGTGGCCCGGGCAGTTCATGGGCTTCACGCCGAACTCCACCTCGCGGGGATCGTCGTCGGTGCCCTCGTTGATGGTGAAGAAGTACATGTTGTCGTGGTAGAAGTCGTAGTGTCCGGAGGTCTTCCACACATCCGCGCGATAGACGTGCGGGGTGAGGACCTCCTGGTAGCCGCGACGCATGAGTTCCTTGGCGAGCCACGTCTTCATGGTGCGCACGACCGTGGCGCCCTTCGGCGAGAAGAGCGGCATGCCGGGGCCCACCTGCTCGATGAAGTTGAAGAGCCCGAGGCGCGGTCCCAGGATGCGGTGGTCGCGCTTCTTGGCCTCCTCCATCATCGTCTCGTAGGCCTTGAGGTCCTTCTTGGTGGCGAAGGCCACGCCGTAGATGCGCTGGAGCATCTCGTTCTCGGCGTCGCCCTTCCAGTAGGCGCCGGCCACGCGGGTGAGCGAGAAGGCGTCGCGCGGGAGCTTGCCTGCGGAGGGCACGTGCGGGCCGCGGCAAAGCTCGAGGTGGTCGCCGTGGGTGTAGACGGTGACGGTCTCCTCCGGGTCAAGCTCATCGAGGATCTCGAGCTTGAGGGGCTCGTCGGCGAACATCTCCTGCGCTTGCGCGCGGCTCACGACCTCGCGATGGAAGGGCGCATCCTCGCGGATGATTTCGCGCATGCGGGCCGTGATCTTCTCGAAGTCCTCGGTGGAGATTGTCTCGGGCATCTTGAAGTCGTAGTAGAAGCCGTTCTCGATGGCGGGGCCCATGCCGAGCGCCACGTTCTCGAAGAGCTCGGAGACGGCCTCGGCGAGGATGTGCGCCAAGGAGTGGCGCATGACCTCGAGGCCCGCCTCGTCGCGCGCCGTGATGATGGTGATGGCCTCGCCGTCCGCAAGCGGCGTGGCGAGATCCACGAGCTCGCCGTCGATGGTGCCGGCGAGCGCGGCGCGCGCGAGCCCCGCGCCGATGGCGGCTGCGGCGTCCGCGAGAGTCGCGCCCTCGGTGAGCTCGAGCGGCCCTCCATCGGGCAGCGTGACGTGGATCGATTGGGCGGTGGTTTCACACATGGCAGATCCTCCTCTTTCTCGGCCTCACGATGGCCGGTCGTGCCCAGGGGAAGGGCAATGCTCGGGCTTCCTTGGATGAGGCGCGCGCTGGCTTCGCCCATGAAAAACCGCCTCGGCCACAAACCGAAGCGGCTCATGCGCGAACTGTGGGGCCCGAGGGCCCCTCCAGCGCACGCCTAGGAAGTCTGAGTTCGCCTGTTCATGCCGCACAGTGTAGCAGAGAGCCTCTCCGGCGGCTCCGCGTGGCAGAACGGCCACCTCGGCTTACCCCGGATGGGAAGGTCTCGGATGCGCGTGTGGTATCCGGACTCGCACAAATAGTTTGAACCGGATGGCAAGGTCTCGGATGGCCGTGGTCTTCGGCCGTCCGAACCTTAAGCCCATCCGGAGGGTAGAGAAGCAGCTCAAGGTGTATGCCTTGAGCTGCGAGCAAGATTCTCGCAACTCGGCGGGAGCCCATCACGAGTCGCGTGGTGCGCGAGATCCACTCGCTCGTGCTCATGTCTCATCCAAGCGATCGCGGGATCTACCGAACCATTCCAGTGAAAATCGCTGGTTCCGCACACAGGACTGCGGATCCCGTGCAGATCCCCGAACTTGTGGATCACCTTCTCGAGCAATGGCGGCAAAGGCGCTCTCACCCACTTGAAGCCGCAGCTGTTCTTCATCTGGGTTTTGAGGCCATCCATCCCTTCATCGACGGCAATGGCCGCACAGGACGCCTGCTTCTCAACCTCATGCTCGCGCAAGCCGGCTACCAGCCGATCGATGTGAAGTACGCGGATCGCCAGCGCTACTACGACGCGTTCGATACCTTCGAGAACGGCGTCTCCCCTGCCTCGATGGCCTCGCTCATCGCCCATTACGAGCGAGACGCCCTCCTCGAGCGCTTGGAGCTCGTTGCTCGATCATCAGAACCTATTGATGCCACTGGCAATGCTTATCGTTTGCGCCGGTAGAGCTGGCGCGTAGCGGCCTTCGCCGATACCACGTATGCGTTGCCGGGGCCGGTGATGGCGACACTGGCGCCGCTTCCCACCGTGTACATGATGCCGGCTCCCTTGTCGTTGCCCT
>CANPVI010000121.1 GCA_947581665.1 uncultured Atopobiaceae bacterium
AGGACGTCGCGGCGCTGGCCGTCGCCTCGCCGCTGGCAGCCGCGCCGAGGAGCTCGGGCGCCTTCTCCATGGCGACCTCGAGCGTCCGCCAGGTGGTCTTCCCGTCGGGCGTCTCGGCCTCGTAGGCCTTGTCGAGGATCGCGACGTAGGTCACGTCGCCCGAAGCGGTTGGCAAGCCGCCCTCCAGCGGCACCACCTCGCCGCCGGCATCCCTGATCCCCCAGCCCTTGAGCTCGGCATGCCAGGCGTCGGTATCCCAAGAGCTTCTGTGGTTGGCGGGCGTTGGCTCCGCCGGATCGGCGCTCAGGTAGGAGATCTGCTCTCCGAAGAGGAACGTGGAGGCCTCGGGCTGAAGGTCCTCGCCTAGCCCCTCCACCTGCCACGTCACGGTGCAGACGTCGCGGTCGTAGTAGAGATTCAGGACGAGCGTCTCGGGGTCGCCGGTCAAGGTGCCGGAGAGCTCGCTTTTGCCCTCGTTCAGCGTGAAGCCCGTGAAGGGCGTGCGCTCGGCGGTGATCACGGCGTTGTGCCTGCCGGTGCCCGTCTTCACGGCGTCGACCTTCTCGCTGTAACCGTAGGCGCCGTCAGTCCCACGCACGAGATCCTGCAGCCAGTAGTGCACCTCATAGGGCAGGTCGCCGCGCTCGTGGTAGCGTGCGGTGAGCTCGACATCCGAGGTGATCTCCACCTTGGCGTCCCTCATGATCCGGGTTTCGTCCGCATACCACCCGTCGAACTCCCAGCCCGTGCGCTCGGGCACGGGAAGCGTCGGGTAGACGCTGTCGTAGGTGACCTCGATCTTCGTTTTTGCGCCCTCGGGCATGGTGCCGCCCGCCGGGTCGAAGGTGAGCGTGTAGGTGTTGGGCTCCCACTGCGCCACGAGGGTGACGGTGTCGTCCTTCGCGCTTGTGAGATTGCGGACGCCTTCGCCTGCCTGCTTCAGCGTGCCGTCGGGGAGCTTCCAGCCCACGAAGCTATAGCCCACGGGCGCGAACTCGCACTCGGGCAGCGTGAAGGTCTCGCCGAAGGTGGCGCCCACATCCTCCATGGATCCCGTGACGGCCCTCGAGCCCGCCGTGCCGCCCGCGAAGGCCACGGTGTAGGTATGGGGCTGCCACTTGGCATAGAGGGTCACGTCCTCATCCGGCATGGTCGAGAATTCATAGGGCCCATCCGAGCAACCCCGATCAAGGTGCCAGCCATCGAACGTGTAGCCGTCCTTCACCGGCGGCGTCGGCGCGAAAATCCGATCGCCGTAGTACTTCTTCTGCGCGACCGACAGTTCGTCGCCGTTTGCATCGAGGAACCTGAGGTTGTGCGAGGTGTCGGTGCCGGGCGCATGATCCTCGTCCCAGAAGATCACCGTGTATTCACCGCGGGGCGTCACTCCCTCGCCGGTTGCAGAGCCCTGAAGCGTGGCATGAACGGTGGCGCCGAGCATGACCGAGAGCTTGAGGTCGTCTCGCTGATCGACGAGCCACTTCCTGAACGCTGCCTTGTCCTCGTACCTCCCGCTCCGCTCTCCGAACGCCGCCCAGGCTACGTCCACCATGAGCGCGGTCGGCTCCTTGCTGGAGAGCTCCCCCTCGATGAAGATGCTGGCCACGTGCTCGTTGGCGAAGAGCTCTTTGAGGAAGCTCTTACCAAGCAGGACCTTGGCGTCGGTGGTGGTGGCGTTCACGAGCCTGACCAGGATGGTGTGGCCGGAGGGGTCGCGATTATCCTTGGTGAGCTCCGCGATACCCGAGAGCGTCCCATTCACACTCGGAATGGCGGCGACGAGCTCTTCCTGGATGACCCCCTCCTCGTAGGCTTTGACCGCCGCCTTGAGCTGGGTGAAGGCATCCGTGGCCTCATAGACGGCCTTCTGGCTGGCGTTGAGGTTCCCGTAATGGCCGCGCGCCTCGGCGAGGCCGTCTTCGCTGGCGAAGTCGTCGATGGCTTGGAGGAGCTCGAGATAGCTCGTCCACTTGGCCGTGATGGTGAGGTCGTCGTCGGGCATGGTCTCGGGGATCTTCTCGTAGGCCGTGCCGTCCGTGCCCTCGACCATCCAGCCGTCGAAGCGGTAGCCGTCGCGCGTGGGATCTTCCGGAACCCTGTCTCCGAGCTCGGTGCCGTAGTCGAGCAGGTCGCTCTTCTGGGAGACGTCGTTTCCGTAGACCCAGGTCACGTTGTGCGCGTTCACCCGCCATGTGGCGGTGAAGGTCGCGTTGCCCCAGGAGCCCGTTGCGATGAGGCCCTGTTCGAGGTCGCTTTCCGAACCGCCGACGATGCCCCCGACAACCTGCCAGCCGTTGAAGGTGTAGCCCTCGCGAACGGGCCTGGGCAGCTGGATGTCCTCGTCCTCGATCGTGTAGGTCCTGCTGTCGGTCCAGCCCGCCTCGGCGTCGGAGGAGCTCCACGCCCCTTCGCCCAGATTGAGGGTCACGGTGTAGGGGACGGGCGTCCACTGAGCGGTGAGCTCCATGGGGCCGGTGATCGCGTGCTCGGAGAGCTCCTCCGGCGTCCAGTCCTCGCCCGTGGCGTCCTTCCAGCCGGCGAGCGCGTAGCCGTTGCGCGTGGGCGTGGGCAGCTCGCCCACGGTGGCGAAGTGGTCGCGCTCCTCCACGACCTGCCCTCCGCTCGCGCCGAACGTGCCGCCGTTGCCCTTGAGCGTGACGTCGTAGGAGTTGAGCTGCCACTTTGCGGTGAAGGTGATGCTCCCCGTGGTGCCCCTCGTGACGATGGCGGGCTTCTCGAGGTCCTGGGTTCCGTTGCGGCTCCAGCCGAGGAACGTGTAGCCCTCGCGCACAGGGTCGGTGATGGTGATATCCGCCGTTTCGACGTTGTACGTATCGGGATGCACGGCACCATCAGGCCATGCGGCCCTCGTCTGGCCCGTGCCGTCGTCGAGCGTGTAAGCGATGTCGTAGTCGTCGCCCACCTGCCAACTTTCCTCGAGCGTGGCGTCAGTGGTGATCTTCACCTGCGTGGCATTGGTCACGGTCGCGCTTCCGAGCTTCCACCCGCTCGGCTTGTAACCCTCGCGCTTGGCCACGGGGAGGCCGACCTTGGCGTCGCCGCCCTTGGCTGTGGCGTTGCCGTACGTCTCGTCATAGGTGACGACGATCGTGTAGCCATCGGGGAGCGGTTCGGCGCTATCTCCATTCGCGTAGAGCTTGCCTTCGCCAGCGTTGAACGCGACCTCGAAGGTGAGCGGGGTCCATGAGGCGGTGGCGGTGAGAGCGCCCATCGTGCCTTGTGGAATGGTCGCGTCGAGGCCGCTCGCAACCTCACTGCCGTCGGCCTCCGTGACGGTCCAGCCGGCGAACTTGTAGCCCGTGCGCGAAGGGGCGCCGAGCGTTATCTCAGCGTTCTCGATGGTGTAGGTGGCGGGATGGCTCGCACCACCCCAGCTCGCACCCTCGGTGCCGTCGTCGACGCCGACGTAGGTGATCGTGTAGGGGGTGGCGCTCCACTGTGCCGTGAGGGTGTGGCTGGCCGTCACGTTATCGAGCTTGGAGACGGTCGTACCGCCCTCTTCCCAGCCCTTGAAGTCATAGCCGAGCTTCGTGGCGGTGGGGAAGGACCCCTCTGCGAGCGAATCGCCGTATTCGACGGTCCGGGTCCCTTCGCCATCGAGGGTCGCGCCCGCCCCCGCTTCGAATGTCACGGTGAAGGTCCTCTTCTTGAGGTTCGCGATGGCCTGCTCCAGTGCGGTCGCGGCCGCCGTGATCTCGTCCTGATGCTCGGCGCCGAGCGAACCGCCCAGGAGGGCCTCCGCTGCCCGCTTGGCCTTTTCGAGCTCCGCCCTCGTCTCGTCTGTGTAGTGCACGAGCTCGCTATCCGAGGGCACCTCCTCCAGTGCGGCATTCAATTTCGTGTAGTCGGCACCGTGCCAGACGACGTTCGTGCCGGCTGTATCGAAGCCCCAGGTGTACGTGCCGTCGTTTCGCGTGATGCCAAGGCGCTGGTTCGATTCTGTGGAGCCGCTGGTGTCCGTGGCCATTGCGAACGTGAGGGTCCGGTACACCGGATTGGAGCCCATGCCGTCGCCTTCACGGGTGGTGGCCTTCCATGTGGAGCCCTGCGCTCCCGTGATGGAGCCCGTCCAAGGTCGATTGTCCCCCGCGACGATGATGGTGCCGGCGAAGCTGCCGTTGTTCTTAAGGCTCGAGGCGCCGTTCAGAGTGAGCGTCGCGGCCTTCCTCCCGCTCGGATAGACCGTGCCGTTGGGTTTGAACGGCGAATCGTCGAACTGGTCATAGAGCACGACGGTCTTGCCGTTCGCGATGGTGAGGCTCGCATTATTCGCCGTGATGCTCGATCCCGGCATGAACTTGAAGCTCTGATCGAACGAGTAGCTACCGCCATCGAGCACGAAGTCGTAGACGCCGTTCCAAGGATACGTATAGCTCCCCGTGGAAAGATTGAGAAGGCCGGCGATGAGGCTGAGCGAACTCGAGGAGAACGCGGCCCCGCCGTGGACCGTATAGGTCTCATGCCCAGAGCCCGTATCGTAGGTCTTCTCAACATACGAACTCTGGGTCGTGAGCCTGATGAGGCCATTCGTATCGTTTACCTGGGGAAACCTGGTTTCATAATAGCTGCCCTGAGCGAACATGCGCACGAAGCCCGAGTAGGTGGCGCCTTTGTTCACGTGAACCTTGCACCGGATGTTATGGCAGTCGTACTCGTTCATGGGATAGAAATCCCCGTACACGTTCGAGGCCTGGGTGCCGCCTCTCCAGTTGCGCACCACGAAGAGGTCGGTGACCGTACCTCCGGCTTCCGCCGTGACGGTGCCCGACCCCTCGATGTAGCCGGGCGACTCCAGCGTCCCGCCGCTCTTGACGACGATGGTGCCCTGGTTCTCGACCTTGCCGCAGCCGCCGTTCACATCCTGGTCGTAGTGGCCTTGGGCGGGACGACCCACGACGGCGTTCACGATCATCGTCCCGCTCACCGTGAGCGTCCGGCCACTGGGGACGACGAGGGTCCTGTAAGTGCTCGGTTTCGCGTTCGTGGCAGTGCTTTTGTCCGTTCCCTGCGGCGGGTACTCCGACTTCACGTCGTAGCCCCGATCCACCGACGAGGATGGGACGACGAGGGTCTTGCCCTCGGGTATCTCGAGGTTGTCTTCGAGCTCGTAGTTGTTCTTCAGCAGCAAGACCATGCCACCCGGCTCGGCGAAAAACTCGCAGGTGCTCAAAAAAATTCTCGGGATCCCCGGGCTTTTCAGCGAGATCGGC
>CANPVI010000122.1 GCA_947581665.1 uncultured Atopobiaceae bacterium
GTGAGCCTCGACCTCCTCGGCCCCGAGCTGCAGATGCTCGCGCGTTTCACGCCCAACTACTGGGAGGCGAGCGCGATCGAGCTCGCTGCCGGCTCCACGGGCACGGCGGGCGAGATTTGGGCGGCGGCGCTGCCGAACCTCGGCGTGGTGCTCCTCTTCGCCTGCGCCGTGGGCGCCGTGGGGCTCGCAATCGGGCGGGCGCGCCTCGGCCGATCGGGCGTCCTTGCCGGGCAGGCGGATGCGGCATGATAGGTGCGTGGACAGGCTCATCGACAAGCTCGTAGTGGGCATCGGATGCGTCGCCATCGTCGTGGCGGCCGAGCCCGATGCCTTCGCCATCGTGGGCGTGCTCTGGGCGCTCGTGGCCTCGGGACTCTTCGAGTGGCTGAGGGCTCCGTGGCGCACCCTTCCGCTCGACGCCTACCTCGTGGTGTGCCTCGTCTGGCCTCTCTTTTTGCCCATGCTCCCGCTCATCGCCTACGACGTGCTTCGCGGGGAGCGGCGCGACCGCGAGGGGCCCGCGCTCCTCGCCGCCGCGTCGCTCGGGCTTGCCATCGTCGTGCTCATCGACGCCGTACTCGTGCTTGCCGTGGTGCCGGCAGTGCTCGTGTGCCTCTTCGCCGCGCTCGCGGCGATGCTCTCCTGGCGCACCACCACCATGCAGGAGCGAAAGCTCCGCCAGCAGCGCACCGAGGACGAGCTCCGCGGTCGTGGCATCGCCCTCGAGGCGCGCAACCGCGACCTTCGCGAGCGCCGCGACTACGAGGTAGACCTCGCCACGATGGCGGAGCGCGGGCGCATCGCACGCGACATCCACGACAACGTGGGGCACCTCCTCACGCGCGCAAGCCTACAGGTGGAGGCCCTACGCGTGGCACACGAGGGCGACGAGGACCCCGCGCTTGATTCCGGCCTCGCCGCCGTGCAGGCCACGGTGGACGAGGCGCTCGCCTCCGTGCGCGAGAGCGTCCACGAGCTCCACGAGGGCACGCTCGACCTCGCGGACAAGCTTCGCGGCGTAGTGGGCGAGTTCGAAGAGCAGAGCGGCATCACTGTGGCGCTCACCTGCGACTTCGACAGCGTCTCGGCGCCCGTGTGCCTCGCCTTCACGGCCTGCGTGCGCGAGGCGCTCGCCAACGCCGCGCACCACGGGCATGCGAAAACCGCGAGCGTGCGGGTGGTGGAGTACCCCGCGCTCTGGCAGCTCACGGTGGAAGACGACGGCGACGCGAAGGGCGGCGGGGCGACTTCGAACCCGGGCCTCGGGCTCTCCTCGATGGAGGAGCGCATCATCGCGCTCGGCGGAAACTTCTCCGCGGGCCCCAAGGCGAGTGGCCACGGATGGCGCGTCTTTTGCAGCGTGCCGAAGGCGCGAGGGAGAGGGGATCGCCCATGAGGGTGCTCATTGCCGATGACGATCCCATCGTCGTCGAATCGCTCGCCACGATCCTCGGCGCGCAACCGGACGTGGAGGTGGTGGGCACCGCGACGAGCGGAGCCGAGGCCACCGCGCGCTACCTCGAGCTTTCCCCCGACGTGGCGCTCCTCGACGTGCGCATGCCGGGAGGCGACGGGCTCGCCGCCGGCGAGGCCATCATCGCGGCCGATCCCGCCGCGCGCATCGTCTACCTCACGACCTTCGCCGATGACGACTACCTCGTGCGGGCGCTTCGCCTCGGCGCGAAGGGCTTCCTCATCAAGCAGGAGGCACGCGCGATCGCGCCCGCGCTTCGCGAGGTGATGCGCGGCGAGACCGTCCTTGCCGGCGAGGTGGCTTCGCAAGACAAAAGGATCCGTCCCCAATGTCTTGCGCAAGACGAAAGAACCGTCCCCTTTGCCGTGCCCGAGCCGCCGACGCCGCTCACGGAGCGCGAGCGTGCCGTCGTCTCCCTCATCGCCGAGGGCAAGGACAACCGCGAGATCGCCTCCGAGCTGCATCTTTCCGAGGGCACCGTGCGCAACCACATCTCGATGATCCTCGCCAAGCTCGCCCTCAAGAACCGCACCCAAATCGCCGTCTGGGAGTGGCGACGAAGAAGTCGCTGATTCTTCACTTACGCCGTCTGACCTGTTCTTCGGTGCATCACGGTGCACCGAAGAACAGGTCAGACGGCGAAAAGGAACTAAGCCTCCTCGACGCATTTCCAGAATCATCCTGTTCCGCGCTCCGCAGAACCGGATGGCACTTTTAGTACTTCGCTTCGAGGATCTTGAGGACGCTTTCGTCGATGCGGTCCTCGGAGAGGGTGCCGTCCTGCGCGGCGGCGAGCACGGCGTTATAGGCCTTCTCGAAGTCCACCGGCATGAGCAGCACGTCGCAGCCGGCCTGGAGCGCCTGCACCGCGCACTCGCCCGCGCCGTAGTTCTCGACGATCGCGCCCATGTTGAGCGCGTCCGTGACCACGATGCCGTCGAAGCCGAGCTGCCCGCGCAGGATGTCCGTCACGAGCTGGGGCGACATGCTCGCCGGCGTGTCATCGTCCGTCACCTGCGGCGCCGCGATGTGGCCGACCATCACCCAGTCCTCGTCCGTGGCCTGGCCGAAGGGCAGGAACTCGCAGGCGGTGAGCTCGTCGAGCGTGGAGTTCGTCGTGGCGAGGGTGCTGTGGGAATCCTGGTCCGTGTTGCCATGGCCGGGGAAGTGCTTGAACGTGGCGATCACGCCGTTCTCGCGAAGGCCCTGGGCGAATGCGCCCGCCATCGAGGCGGCGACGTTCGGGTCGGAGGAGAACGCGCGCGTGCCGATCACGGGGTTGTCGGGGTTCGTGTTCACATCGGCGTCGGGCGCGAAGTCCACCGTGAAGCCGTAGGTCTTGAGGTAGCTGCCGATGGTCGAGCCCATGGCGTGCGCGTCCTCGGCGTTTCCGGAGGCGCCCACCGCGCCGGCGCTCTCGTAGGTGGGCAGGCCGAACTTCTCGTTGTTGGCGAGGCGGCAGACGATGCCGCCCTCCTCGTCCACGCAGATGAAGAGCGGGATCTGCCCGGGCACGCCCTGCGCGGCGTCCTGGAGCTCCTGCGTGAGCGTGGTGGTCTGCGAGGGGTCCACGATGTTCTGGGCGAAGAGGATCACGCCACCCACGGGGTATTTCTGCAGGTTCTGGCGGATGTCATCGTCGACGGAGGTGACCGGCTGCACCTCCTGGGAGGGGTCGTCCGCCGCACCGGTGGCCTGCGCGCCCGCCGCGGCCGGGTCCTCGAGCGTCTCGGGCGTGACGATGAAGAGCTGGGCGACCTTCTGCTCGAGCGTCATCGTGGAGAGCTTCTGCTCGGCGGGCGAGAGCTCGGGCTCCGCGGGCTCGTCGGTGACGGTGGGGAGATCCTCGTCGCTCGGCGCGGCATCGTCTGCCGCAGGCGCGCACGCCGCGATGCCGAAGACGAGCACGAGCGCGAAGAGGGCAAGCAAAACCGCGGGTATCCGACGTATGCGCGCCATGGGACCTCCTTGAGGAAACCGTTTCGCCGTTTGCCATGGTAAACGGGTACAAAGTTCTTGTGGAGAGGAGTTACCGTGTTCCACCGCAAGACCTCGAGCGCGGCCGTCGCGCCCGTTTCCACCACCTCCGGCGACCCCCACTACTCGAAGCGCTACGTCATCACGATCTTCCTTTCGCTCGCCATCGCCATGTTCACGGCGTCCTTCGCCGAGACCATGACGGCGACGGCGCTCCCCACCATCGTGGGCGACCTCGGCGGCGTGGAGCTCATGCAGTGGGTGACCACGGCCTTCATCATGGCCTCCACGATCACCATGCTCATCTACGGCAAGCTCGGCGACCTCATGGGCCGCAAGTTCCTCATCATGAGCGCCCTCGGGATCTACCTCATCGGCTCGGTGATCTGCGCCATCACGCCCACGATGGAGTTCCTCATCGTGGGGCGCTTCGTCTCCGGCATGGGCGGCGGCGGGCTCATGATCCTCTCCCAGGCGATCATCGCCGACGTGGTGCCGGCGCGCCAGATCGGCAAGTACCTCGGCTTCATCGGCGCCGTCTTCAGCGTGTCCACCGTGCTCGGCCCCATCCTCGGCGGCTGGTTCGTGCAGGTGCCGGGCTGGCGCTGGATGTTCGCGTTCAACGTGCCGCTCGCGGCCATCGCCATCATCTGCATCGGCATCTTCCTGAAGACCCCGATGCACAAGCTCACGGCTCCGCTCGACGTGAAGGGCATCATCTTCATGGTGCTCGCCGTCACGGGCCTCGTGCTCACGGTCTCCTGGGGCGGCACCGTCTACGCGTGGGATAGCGTCCAGGTGATCGGCGCGGCGGTGGTGTGCGTAGTCGCGGCCGTCCTCCTCGTGCTCTCCGAGCGCAAGGCGGCCGAGCCGATCCTTCCGCTCTATATGTTCAAGGACCGCAACTTCAACATCGTCACCATCTCCGGCCTCCTCATCATGGCCGGGCAAATGGGCACCGTCACGTACCTGCCCACGTACTTCCAGATCGTGAACGGGCTCTCGCCGGAATTCGCGGGGCTCATGAGCGTGCCGCGCGTCATCGGCCTCATGATCACGTCCGTCTCCACGGGCTTCATCGCCTCGAAGACCGGCAAGTACAAGTGGATGACGATCGCGTGCGGCGTCGTGGTGACGATCTCGTTCTACCTCATGTCGCTCGTCACGGTGAACACGACGCTCTTCGTGATCGGCCTCTACCTCTTCATCATGGGCTTCGGCAACGGCCTCGGCCAGCAGATCTACGTGCTCATCGTGCAGAACGAGTTCAGCCACGCCATCGTGGGCACGGCCACCGCCGGCAACAACTTCTTCCGGCAGATCGGCTCCACGCTGGGCTCGAGCTTCGTGGGCACGCTCTTCACCACGCGCCTCACCGCGGACATCTCATCGAAGCTCCCCGCAGGCGCCCACCTCGACATCGCGAACATCACGCCCGAGGAGCTGGGACATCTCACGAAACCGGTGCGCGAGGTCATCGTGAACGGCTACTGCGACGCGCTCATCCCGGTGTTCCTCATCTTCGTGCCGATCATCGCCGTGACGATCGTGCTCTGCTGCTTCATCAAGGAGCACCCGCTCGCCACGACGATCAACCACGGCGCGGTGAACCCGCAGTGCGAGGCCCCCTCGGCGAGCTCAGGGCCGAGCGCCGGCCCGAGCGCCGGAGCCGGCACGGGATCGAGCGCGCGGGGGCAGGCGAGTGGTTCCTAGGGCTATCCGCCGTGCACCCACCTGCACGTCCTTAGGCTGCGGACCCACTTC
>CANPVI010000123.1 GCA_947581665.1 uncultured Atopobiaceae bacterium
GTAGTAGCGGCGGTAGTCGAGGTTGTGCTTCGTGGCGATCTCGTAGTAGGCCGAAACGCGGTCGGTGGTGAGCGCTGAGAGGATCCACGGGCTCACGATGGTTCGGAACTTCTTGTCGATGGAAGGCGTCGCGTATTCATCGACGTCGATGACAACCACGTCCGTGTCGCCCGTGCGCCCGCTCTTGAGGAAGGCCTCCACGCGCTCGTCGAGCTTGCGATACTCGTCCACGCCCTTGAAGAGGATCACGGGAACTCCGGGCTCCACGAGCTCGAGCGTGCCGTGGAAGAAGTCGGCCGAGGTGATGTAGCGGGTCCGCTTCCACTGCATCTCCTCGAGGATGCACATGGCGAAGAGGATCGTCTCGCCCCAGAGGGCGCCGGAGCCGATGAACATCGTGTAAGGCTCGAGGCCGTAGCTGCGCGCGATCTTCTCAGCGGTGGGCTCAAAGGCCTTGCGAACGTCGATGAGATCGGCCCAGATGCCGTCGCATTGCTCGACGAACGCATCGTAGTCGTCAAAGCAGCCGCGATGCTTGAGGAGTTTCAGACCGAAGCGATCCGCGAGGTAGTAGCCCATCTCGCAGCCGCCTGAGCCATGCGTGGAGGCCATCGCCACGCAGTGGTCGGCGCCCACTGCCTGGCCGATGGGGCCTTCGGGCTTGGTCATCGCGAACACCCGCACGCCCATGGCCTTGAGCTTCTCCACGGCCTCGAGGATCTCTGGCGTGGTGCCCGATTCGGAGGCCGTGAGCACGACGGACCTCTCCGTCATTCGCTTGTGGCCGGCGACGAGCCATTCCGCGGCGTGGATGAGATAGACCTCGAGATCCTTGTCGCCGTACTTGTTCATCATGTACTCGAGCTGCATGAGTTCGTCCCAGGTGCCCCCGACGCCCATGAGGAAGATGGCGTCGTAGCCTTCCTCTGCCACGGCATCGGCCATGGCCTCGAGCGTGTCGCCCACCGCTCGAACCGCCTTGCCATCCTCCAGATAGCCCTCTTGGTCGAAACGCATGATCTCGACCTTCTCCGATACTTCCATGAACCCCTCCTCCATACAGGGTGATGCGGCCCCCTTCGGGCCCCTATGCACTACGGACTACGGCCTTTCGGTCGTGTGATCCCCGTACAAGCAGCTCGCGCGATCGCGAAGCGCCTGTTGCGCCGCCTCGTAGCCATCGGCCTTCGAATCGAGCCCGCCTTCGCACTCGGCAAGCAGCGGATGGATGTTCCAGGAATCCAGTCGGGCGGACATCTGGGACGAGGTGGTTTGGAAAAGCGCGAGGTTGGGAAGCGCGCAACACATGCCATCGGCTACAGAGGGCATGGCGATCTCATACGGCCGCCCCATCGGGCACGAGGTGACGAACCACGCGCTTTGGGTGACGTGCGCCATGGCCTCGGCGCTTGCACGCAGGCGATCGGATCCAAACGGATCATCGATGATGAAGACGCGATACCCGGGAGCTACCTGCATCTCGGGGCCGTGGATGAACTCCTCGCCCTCGAATGTCATGGACGCCACCTTGAGCGTCTCTTGGAACTTGAGCGCGGCCTCGAGGGCCACACCATAGTTGGGGCCGTTGCCCACGAAGACGCAGGGATCCCGGCGAGAGAGCTCGAGCGCCGCACGGTCGACGAAACGCTTGGAAACCTCAAGGGCATTCGCATGGGCATGGACGGCGTCATCGATGCCCGCGAGCGTGCGCGCGCTCCCAACGGCGTCGAGCGATCCCCGCGCCTTAGCCGCGAAGACGGCGAAGAGCATGAGGTACTCAACGAGGCACTGGACGCCCATCGTCACGAAGTCCACCGATTCCAGGCCCACGCCGTAATCCAGCACCGCGTCCGCGTGCTTCGAAACGGGCGCATCCACACATGCGGTCAGGGCAATTGCCGGATTACCCTCCGCGCGCAGGACGTCGAGCGCGCGGAGCGCGTTCGTGGAATAGCCACTCTGGGAGACGACCACGTCGAATGAATTGACGGGGACCTTCGCGTCAAACGAGCTATAGCGCTCGGGCGTGACAACCCACACCGGCACGCCGAGCGTCTCCTGCATGAAGTCCACCGCGCAGAGTGCGCCGTGGCGCGATGACCCCGAGGCGATGATGCGCACGGGTTTCGCGGCTTCGCCATCGGCGAGATAGCGCGCTACCAAGGGATCTACAAGGGATTGCGCGTGATCGAGGTTCTCTGACATGCGCGTATTTGCCATCACCACGTAGTCGTACATGGTGAACTCGTCCTTGGCCATCGCCTTCTCCTCCCTCGTAAATACAAGTTGATAGTAATTAGATACCAATCAAAAAACAAGTTGGATATTTTCTGATACCAATTAGATCGCGATAGCGCGCGCGAGTGGTATGCTTTCCCACTTTCAGTGCTATTGCTTAACTAGGTAGTTGTTTCTTTATGAGGCTCGCGGCCCAGCGCACGCTAATAGACGAAGGCGTAGCCTCCGCGATCCCCCAGCATTCGCGCGCGCACGTACTCCACGGTAACGCCCTCGCGATCAAAGCTCTTGCAATCGAGCCTGATGGCGGGATGATGCACCTCCACCCCGAGGAGCCCGGCATCGCGCGCACCCAACCGCGTGATTCCAAGCCGCTCTTGGGTTCCCACCACCTCGTGTCCGTAAATGGCGTAGGTCTCGTAGAGGCTGAACGCCTCGATGTCGCGATCTTCGATACCGGGGAAAAGCGCGAGGGGGATATAGGCTTGCTCGATGCTCACCGGCACGCCATCCGCACTGTTCAAGCGGCGCACGCAGAATATCGCATCGTAGGGGTCGATGCCCAAGAGCTCGGCGTAATAGGGACCCGCCACCCTGCACGTGCGAGAGAGGAGGCGCACGGAGGGCGCCGCATCCGCGTTCTCCGCCATCTCGCGAAAGCCCATTGCCGAAGTGTTCGCGATCTCGCCGAGGCCCGCGATGAACGTCCCCTTGCCTTGGATGCGGCGAATCACGCCCTCGTCCACGAGGCCGTCGAGGGCGTTGCGCACGGTCATGCGGGTGGTCTCGAACTCCTGGGCAAGCTCGTTCTCAGAGGGAAGCGCCGTGCCCAAGGCGTAATCCCCGCGCTCGATGCGACGCAGGATCGCGCGACGCACCACGAGGTACTTGGGCGTCTTCTTTTCGGCCACGTCCGAGGCGCTCAGCGATACAGCCACTGTCGCCCCACCTTCTCCTTCAGGTCCGTCGGAAGGTCGTTGCTCGCGAAGTGGTAGCGATCCGGCCGGATGAGCTGCCGCACGTACTCGAAGGGAACTCGGCGCGCGTCGCGCTCCACCGCCTGGCAGAAGAAGACGGGGTCGCCGGGCGCGAGCCCCAAGAGCTCGGCTTCCCGCTCGTCCACCATCGTGATGGTGATGCGCTCTTCGCCGTGAGCCGCTTGGATCCCATAGGCTCGTTCGAGCACCTCGTAGAGGCTCTCCTCGGCGTAGTCGTGGTTGGCCACATCCGGGAGATTCGACCAGTTGACCCAAGAGGTATCGAGGCTGCACACCTGGCCGTCCACCGTGCGGATGCGTCGAAGCTCGAAAACCGTGGTGCCGGGTTCGACCTCCAAACGCAAGGCCACCCGCGCGCTCGCCTCGACGAGGGTGGCGCCCAGCACTTTCGAACCCGGGACGTGGCCCAACGCCTCCGCGGTCGACGAGAAACCGTCAGTTTCCTCGAAGATGTGGAGCAAGGGCGGCGCGGCCACGAACGTGCCCGATCCACGTCGCGATTCGAGCTCGAATCCGGAAATGAGAATGGCGATGGCGCCGCGTAGCGCCGTGCGTGAAACCCCCAGCTTCTCCGCGAGGTCACGCTCGGAGGGGAGGGCGTCTCCGGGCTTGAGGTCGTGGTAGGTGATGTAGGACCTTATGCCCTCGAGGGCCTTCTCCTGCGGCGAGACTGGGGAGAGCTGAACGGCGCAATCGGTCATGGCTCGCAATCTCGTCCGTTGGCTACGACCTCATGCGGCAAAGCCCCTCTTCGAGTTCTCGCGCAAAGGCCACAAGCTGGCGATAGGCGAGGGACGTTCGCGACGTTGGCCGGGTGATGATGGGGATTTCAAGCCGGGCGGGATCCCCGCTTTCGGTCCTCACCATCACTATAATCGACATCCCCGTACAGGAGCCCTGCTTTGCCGCGTTGGCCTTCGACACCACCTGCGGATTCTTCATGATCTCAAGGGCAAGTTGGCGGCTCGAGAGAGCGGAGAGATCCGCGGGTTCGGCCTCCACGATCTCGCACTCGAGCAGGTCGTCGAAGTCGAAGATCGCGGGCACCTGCCCCGGGAGGCGCACCGCCCACCTGCGCGTGGGCTCGTCCACGTAGATGCTCGGGGTGCCCGTGAGCATGCTTCCATCGAGCAGGGTGCTCGTGATCGTGAAATCGAGGTCTTCGAAGGCCTCTTGCGGGTCCTTCTTCCTAAACAGCCCCATGTCGCCTCGGTTCTCTGGTCGATGGCCAATCTCTATAATACATGTTACATATTTTTTGATACCAATTAGATGGCGTGCGGGAGGTTTCGCCATGGCGCTCAAAGCGGTGATCTTCGACATGGATGGCGTGCTCGTGGACACAGAAGCGTCGTATCAGGAATCCATTCGCCGTTTCTTCGCCGAGCGCGGCGTGCGCATCCTTGAGGAGGAGCTCCACAGCATCGTGGGATCTTCCTACTCGTTCTACTCCGGGCGCGTCGCCGGTTGGTGGGAGCAGGTGAAGGACCCGGATCCCGCAGAGGTGGCCATGGGAGTGGAAAAGGCGATGGATCCTTACTTCATTTCCACGCCGGAGGAGATCGCCGCGCTCGCCAAGCCCGGCTTGCGGGAGACCCTTCACGGCCTCAAGGCTCGGAGACTCAAGCTCGCCGTCGCCTCCGCCTCGCCGTTGCGCGACATCGAGGCGGTGCTCTCCGCGTGCCGAATCACCGAGTCCTTCGATTCCGCGATCAGCGGCCAAGACGTGGAGGAGAGCAAGCCGAATCCCGCCATCTACCTCGCCACACTTGCCGCACTCGATCTTCGCGCCGAGGAGTGCGTCGCCGTCGAGGACTCCGATGTCGGCATCGCCGCGGCCCGCGCGGCTGGCATCCCCGTGGTCGCCCTCCGCGAAAGGCGCTTCGGGTTCTCACAAGCGGGCGCCCGCTGGACCATTGACGCCCTCCCCGAGCTTCTGAATCTGGCAGACTCCTACTAACCGCCAAGTGGAGC
>CANPVI010000124.1 GCA_947581665.1 uncultured Atopobiaceae bacterium
CTTGAGGCCGAGGCGCCATCAGACGATCCCGTGGTGCTCGTTCATGACGGGGTGCGCCCCCTCATCGACGCCTCCACGATCACGCGCTGCATCCGCTCCGTCGAGGAGAGCGGCCCCACCGCCACCGTGGCGCCCGCGAGCGAGACGGTGATCGTCACGAGCAACGGGCAGGTGGACGAGGTGCTCGATCGCTCCCGCTGCCAGCTCGCCCGCGCTCCGCAGGGCTTTCGCCTCTCGGAGCTCCTCGCAGAACATCGCCGCGCGCGCGAGGAGGGCCTCACCGACTTCATCGACTGCGTCTCGCTCATGAGCCACTACGGCCACGTCATCTCCACCGTGGAGGGACCGCCCGACAACATCAAGATCACCACGCGTCGCGACTTCTTCGCCTTCAAGGGCTACGTGGACTACAAGGAGATGGCACAACTATGGGAGAACTAGCCGACTACCTGCGTGAACGCGCGCGTTCGATCGCCTGCGATCCCACGCTTGGCTGGGAGGCGCTCGATGGGTCGAGCGTGCTCGTCACCGGCGCCACGGGCCTCATCGGCGCCCAGCTCGTGCGCACGCTCCTTGCGCGCCCCGCCATCTCGAGGGTCGTGCTGCCCGTGCGAAACGTCGAGCGGGCACAGGCGCGCTTCGGAAGCGACCCCCGCCTCTCCTTCATGCCGTGGGAGGCGGGGCAGCCCCTCCTTGCCGCAGAGCCCGTGGACTACGTGGTGCATGGGGCCGCGCCCACCTCGAGCGCGGGCTTTGCCCAAGAGCCCGTCGAGGTGATCGACGCCGTGGTCTGCGGCACGCGGGCCGTTCTCGAGGTGTGCCGCGAGACGCAGCCGAGGAAGATGGTCTTCCTCTCCACCATGGAGGTGTACGGCGAGGCCTTCTGCCGGCTCGACGAGACGACGTTCGGCCCGCTCGACCCCATGGTGGTGCGCAGCAGCTATCCCGAGTCAAAGCGCCTCGCGGAGTGCCTCGTCGCCGCCTACGCCTCCGAATACGGCGTGAGGGGCTGCACGCTTCGCCTCGCGCAGACCTTCGGCGAGGGCGTGGCGAAAGATGACGGGCGCGTCTTCGCGGACTTCGGCCGCCACGCGATCGCGGGCGAGGACGTGACGCTCCTCACCACGGGCACGAAGAAGAACCCCTACCTCTCCGTGGACGATGCCGTGCGCGCCATCCTCGTGGCGCTCGCGAGGGGCGAGGCGGGCCTCGCCTACAACGCGGCAAACGAAGCCACCTACGTCGCGATATGCGACCTCGCGCGCGCGGCGCTCGACGCGCTTTCGCCCGAGGGCTCAGGCGCGGAGGTCGTCTTCTCCCTCGACGCGGACGCCGCGGCGCGCTTCCGAGCGCCCTCGGAGCTCGACCTCGACACCACGCGCCTCCAGGCGCTCGGCTGGCGGCCCACCGAGGGCTTGCCAGAGATGTTCAGCGCCATGGCCCACGGCTGGACGTTGAGCGATGAGTGAGCGCGCGCGTCCCCGCATCCTCGTGCTCATGGCCGCCTACAACGCGGGCGAGTACCTGGAAGACCAAGTGGAGTCCATCCTCGTGCAGGATGACGTGGACGTGCATCTCCTCATCTCCGACGACGGCTCCACCGATGGCACCGTCGAGCGTGGCGAGGCCTACGCCCGCGCGCTTGCGCAGGTGGACTTCAGGCGAAACCCCGAGAACCTCGGGTGCACGCGCAACTTCATGCAGATGGTCGCCGACGCGGACGCCGCCGCCTACGACTACTTCGCCTTCGCCGACGACGACGATTTCTGGCTCACCGACAAGCTCGCCCGCGCCGTGGAGCTCCTCGCTGAGGCCGGGCCGCGGACGCTCTACTACTCCGACGTCACGCACATGGACGTGGAGAGCGGCCGGGTGCTCTCGTCGGATTCGCCGATGTATGCGAGCTGCGCGCAGAACCTTGGCACGTGCCTCGTCTCGAACTGGGCGGCCGGGTGCACGATGGTCTTCGACGCGGAGCTCCTGCGCCTCCTCCAGGCGCGCCCGCAAACGTGCTTTCCCCGCTACCACGACGCGTGGGTGCACCTCGTGGCGCTCTCCTGCGCGAAGACGGTGCCCGACCTCGGCCACTCCTCCATCATCCACAGGATCACCCACGAGAACTTGACCTTCGACCGAGTCGAGCGCGACTTCGGGCGCTTCAGCGCGAAGCGCATGGGCGCCGCACTCGGACAGCTCTTCCACGCGCGCGAGCACAGCTTCTGCGATGCGGCGGCCCTGCTTTCGGAGAGCTACGGCGAGCTCATGGACGGGGAGAACCGCGAGCTCGTGCGCCTCGTGGCGAGCCTCCCGCGCTCAGCCAAGGCCCGCATCGAGGCCGCCTTCAATCCGGCGCTTCGCCTGCCCACCCCGCTTGAGGATGCGCTCCTCAAGGCCCGCATCCTCGGGAACTACCTCTAACCCTCGCATCGAAGGGAGCGCGAGGCACCCATGCAGCTCACCCACGACCAGGCGCTCGAGAAGCTCCACGCGAGCGTCCTCGAGATCCTCGACGCCATCGCCGCATTTTGCGCCGAGCATGGGATCGAGTGGTTCCTCGACTCGGGCACGACGCTCGGCGCGCTTCGCCACGACGGCTTCATCCCCTGGGACGACGACGCGGACGTGGGGATGCTTCGGGGCGAGTGGGAGCGCTTCGTGGAGCTCGCCGCCACCGAGGGCTTCGTGCCGGGCTTTTCCGTGCACACCGCGCGCGACACGAAGGGCTTCGACGGGATCATGGCGAAGGTCTTCAAGGACGGGACGAAGTTCCTCGACCAACGCGCCATCGACGAGGGCTTCGACCAGGGGATCTTCGTGGACGTCTTTCCCTACGACGCCCTCTTCGCCGACCCATCGGCCCAGCGCCGCCAGCTCATGTGCGCGCGCCTTTGGACCTACCTCCTCTACCTCAACGGCTCGGGCGACGTCAACGTGCCGCACGCAGGCGCCCTCGGCGCCACCGAGCGCGTGGTCTGCAGCCTCGCGAACCCCCTGGTCCACGCCTTCGTGGGGCATGAGCGCGCCCTCGCGGGCTTCGAGCGCTCGATTCCTTCGCCTGGGGACGAGGTGTGCGACATCTACGTGCCGCTTCCCTATGAGCTTCGCCACCCGAAGAGCACGCTCGTGCCGGTGTCCCATCACGAGTTCTGCGGACGCATGTGGCCCGTTCCCGCCGACCCGGACGCCTACCTCACCGTGAAGTACGGCGATTGGCACGTGCTCCCGCCCGAGGAGGAGCGCAAGAGCCACCTCCCCGTGCTCATCGACTTCGGCGATGGCGATACCTTCGGCAAAGGCGCGGAAGAGGCCCTCTAGCTGCGAGCTTTTCCATTCTCCGAGAGCGATTCGCAGAAGCGCGCGGGAAGGCGATGGACCTCGCCGCCGAGCGCGCGGATCTCGGGCTCGTAGTCGCAGGGCGCGTCGCCGTGGATGAGGAAGTCGAATTGGATGCCCTTTGGGCCGAGGAGCCGGTAGAGATTCATGAGGAACGTCTCTGCTCCCGCTCGATCCATCGTGCCAATCACGTGGAGCACGCGAAGCGTCTCAGATGCCATCGGTTCCCCTTTCTCGCCCATCGAGCCGGACATGCCGCGGCCTCCCTTAGAGCATACGGGCTTCCGGGGGCTTGGGACGAAGCGCAGGAGCGCCGCGCTCCCCCGCCCCCGCGCAGCGGCTTCGTAGCGTAGCGTGCCGTAGAATACCTGCTCAAAGGCAGTGCACGCCACGGGAGCCGCGAGAGGAGGGGCGCATGGCGCTCGACATCAAACGCCTCGCGGGCGACTTCGGCTTCGCGTTCGTGGCGCAGGTGAGTGCCATGCTCGTGGGGTTCATCAACGCCCTCTTGCTCCCGAAGCTCTTCACGGAGACCACGTACGGCTACTGGCAGCTCTTCCTCTTCTACGCGAGCTACGCCGGCATCTTCGGAGTCGGCCTCGTGGACGGCGTCTACCTCATCCACGGGGGCGAGCGCCGAGACGAGGTGGACAAGCGCCTGGTGAACTCGCAGTTCTGGTGCTGCGCGGCCATCCAGATCGTGGTCTCGGCGATCCTCATCTGCCTCGGATTGAGCCCGCTCTTCGACCTCGACCGCGCGACGGTCATCATCGGCGTCGCCCTCTACCTCGTCTTCTTCAACCTCGCGAACTTCCTCGGCTACGTCTTCCAGGCCATCGGCGAAACGCGGCTCTACTCCGTGTCGACGATCGCCGAATCGCTCGTCTTCCTCGCGGGCCTCGTCGTGCTCATCGCAGCGGGCGTGGCGAGCTTCGAGCCCTACGTGGCCTTCTACATCGTGGCGAGGGCCGCGCGCCTCGGCTATTGCGCCCTCTACGCCCGAGATTTCCTCGCGTCGGGCCTGCTTGCCCTCGCAAAAGCCGTGCGCGAGAGCTGGCACACCATGCGCGTGGGCGTGAAGCTCCTCGTCTCGAACCTCGGTGGCATGCTCATCGTGGGCTCGGCGCGATTCGTGATCGACCTACAGTGGTCCATCCAGGAATTCGCCGTCGTCTCCCTCGCGCTTTCCCTCGTGACCTTCTTCATGACCTTCACCGGCCAGGCGGCCATGGTGCTCTTCCCGGCGCTTCGTCGCATCGACCACGACGAGCTCTCGCAGCTCTTCCTCTCCATGCGCGACGGCCTCTCGCTGCTCCTTCCCGCGATCTACGTGCTCTACGAGCCCATCGACTACTTCCTCGAACTCTGGCTGCCGAACTACGCGGCCTCCTTCGAGCTCTTCGCGCTCCTGCTTCCGCTCTGCGTCTTCAACGGGAAGATGGACGTCGTCGGGCTCACGATGCTCAAGGTCATGCGCGAGGAGGGCCGGCTCCTGAGGATCAACGTCGTGGCCTGCGCAGCGAGCGCGATCGGGGCCTTCATCGGCGGCTTCCTCGTCCACTCGATCCCCTTCATCCTCGTGTGGATCGTCGTGTGCGTGATCTGCCGGTGCCTCTACGCGGAGTACTTCGTCACCAATCGGCTCGCGCTCCCCCACGGGTGGATCAACCTCGGCTCCGTCGCCACCACGCTCGTCGCCGTGCTCGCCGCGAGCTTCCTCGGGCCCCTCGCCGCAGAGTGCCTCATCATCGGCGCCTACCTCGCCTATCTCGTCATCTTCCGAAACGAGACCGCGAAGCTCGTGGC
>CANPVI010000125.1 GCA_947581665.1 uncultured Atopobiaceae bacterium
CCGTCCCCAATGTCTTGCGCGGCGAGACGAAAGGTCCGTCCCCAATGTCTCGTCCCCAATATCTTGCGGGGCTAGCCGAGGAGGCCGGTGGCGAGCGAGAGGGTGAGCGCGTTCACGATGGCCTGTCCGGCGGAGCACTTCGCGAGCGCGCGGTTGAAGTTCGTGGGCGTGGCGAGCTCGGTGTAGGCGATGGTGATGGTGAGGTCGCCGTTTTGCGCCTGGGTGATGAGGCCCTGGTCGTTCACCTGGAGGGTCCATGTCTCGCCCATGTCGCCGGAGACGGTGAGCGCGTCCTCGGAATAGGCGAGGTCGAGCTCGAGCGTGGCGCCGGTGATGGTGTTCTCGAGGTGCGTGGCGCGGCCGTCCGCGTCGAAGTCCACCGTCTGGCTCGTGGCGATCTCCGTGGTCTCGGGATTCTCCTCGGCGCTCTCCTCGCCCGGGTTCGTGGGCACCGTCACCGTTGACTGCTCGATCCATTTCACGAGCGTGAGGCCATGGTTTTCGAGGTCGTAGGTGCTCTCCCACACGTAGGAGAGGCCACTCGCGTCATCCGCGCCGCTTCCGGTGTACGTGAGCTCGGCATTCTCGTTTTCGGTCTCGTAGGAGGGCGCCTCATAGGCGACGTCAATCATGCTCGTCATGTCGCCAACGTCGATTGTGGCCTCGCGCGTGGTGAGCAGGTGGTTCGCGTAGGTGTAGCGCACGGTCTGGCTCGTTTGGGTGGTGGGCTGGGTACTCACGGTCTCTTGGCTCGTGAGGTTGCCCGTGGAGTCGTAGGTGTTGGTCACCTGGGTGCTCCAGTCTGGGCCCGAGATGGACCACGACGCGACGGCCTGCGCCGACCCCGTCTCGGTCGAGAGGCCGAGGTAGTTCTGGGCGTTGGTGGAGGTGATCTGCGTGTCCGAGCCCGACTGCTCGTCCACTTGCCCCGCGTTCGCGCAGGCAGCGAGCCCACATGCGAGGGCGAGCGCGGCGAGTGCAACGGCCAGCGTGGCGCGGAAGCGATGCATGGTGGGCCCCCTTCGAGCGAGCGGACGTTCAAACGCCCTCCACCATTGTGCCGTTTTGCGTCGGGTGTGGTGGGCGTTCATGTACTCTTTTTGCACGTGAAGTCACAGGGGGTTTGACGTTTCGAAAGCGGGGAGCGTGGTATGGAAGAGAGAGTTCTGGCGATCCTTCAGGGCGTGCGCGATGACGTCGACTTCGAGGATGAGACCGCCCTCATCGACGACGGCATCCTCGACTCCTTCGACATCATCTCGATCGTCGGCGACCTGAACGACGAGTTCGACATCGAGATCACCGCCGACGAGCTTGAGCCCGAGAACTTCAACACCCTCGACGCCATCGTGGAGCTCGTGGAATCGCTCTCGTAGCCGCGCTTTCGCGGTTTCCGATCGTCGAGAGTCCTCGTGTCCCTCTTCACCTTCGACTTCATCGCCTTCGCGGGGCTGCTCGTGCTGGCCTACTTCGTGCTGCCGAAGCGGTGCCAGTGGGTGGTCCTGCTCATCGCGAGCTTCGTCTTCTATGCCTACGGTGGCGTCCAGGGCGTCATCTTCATCCTCGTCACCATCGTCACGCAGTGGCTGCTCGCGCTGCTCCTCCAGCGGGAAAACGATGCGATGGCGAAGGAGGCAGCCGAGGCCACGGGCGGCGCGGCCGAGAAGCGCGAGATCCGCAAGCGCTACGCCAAGAAGAAGCGGCTCTTCGTCTGGCTTTCCGTCCTCATCAACCTCGGCATCCTCATCTTCCATAAGTACGCGAACGTGTTCGTTGAGTTTTGGAATGACACGTTCGGCGCGGGGCTCGGTGGCTTCGACCTGATCGTGCCGCTCGGCCTCTCGTACTACACGTTCAAATCGATCGGCTACGTGATCGACGTCTACCGCGGGCGCGTACCGGCGGAGCGCAACCCCTTAAAGCTCGCGCTCTTCGTGTCGTACTTCCCCGCGCTCGTGCAGGGGCCGATCGATCGCTACGAGCACCTCGCGCACCAGCTCGTGGAGCCGCACCGCTTCGACTTCATCCGGTTCCAGTACGGCGTGCAGCGCATGTTCTGGGGCTACATCAAGAAGATGGTGATCGCGGATCGCATCGGCATCTTCGTGGCCGAGGCAACCGGCAACTACGTCGAGGGCGGCTACGTGGGCTTCACGGTGATCCTCGGCGTAGCGCTCTACGCCTTCGAGCTCTACGCCGACTTCTCCGGCGGCATCGACGTGGTGTGCGGCCTCTCGGAGATCTTCGGCATCTCGCTCACGGAGAACTTCCGCCAGCCGTTCTTCGTGGCGAGCATCGCTGAGTACTGGCAGCGTTGGCACATCAGCCTCGGCGCGTGGATGCGCACCTACGTGTTCTATCCGCTCTCGCTCTCCTCGGCCTTCACCAAGCTGGGGCGCAAGGTGCGCAAGGTCTTCGGCGATCGCGCCAAGCGCCTGGCCAAGGTGATCGCGCCGGCCCTCGCGTCGTTCATCACGTTCGTGCTCATCGGCATGTGGCACGGCGTGGGCTGGAAGTACGTGTGGTGGGGCCTCATCATGGCCATCTTCGTGTCCTGCGCGACCCTCTTCGAGGGGCTCTACGCGAAGGGTCGCGCGCTCATCCACGCGGAGAAGTGGCCGGTGGGCGTGCGGATCATCCAGGTGGTGCGCACGTTCGTGATCATCGCCATGCTGCGCTTCATCACCATCGCCGAGGACATGGATGACCTCACGGCCATGCTCACCGCAGCCTTCAGCACGTGGAATCCCGAGGTGTTCGTGGATGGCTCGCTGCTCGAGCTCGGGCTCAGCTATCCGAACTTCATCGTGATGATCGTGGGGATCGCCGTCTTGCTCTTCGTGGATCTTTTGCAGGAGCGCGGCATCGACTGGCGCGTGGCCATCCACAATCTGAACATCGTGCCCCGCTGGGCCATCTACTACCTCGCCATCCTCTCGCTCATCATCTTCGGCATCTACGGATCGGGCTACGAGGCGGCGAACTTCGCCTACGCGGTGTACTAGCCTCGGCAAGGCGCGCCGCGCGGCGGGCAAGACGAAGGGGAGGCGAACGATGCGCTGGCTGAGCGTACTCGACATCTTGGAGGAGACCGCCTCGCGGCTGCCCGAGAAGACCTACCTCAAGGACCGCTGGGGCGCCATCTCCTACGCGGACTTCCGCGAGAGAGCGCGCTGCTTCGCCGCAGGGCTCCACGACGCCCTCGGTGGCGCCACGGGGCGTCCGGTCGTGCTCTTCATCGACAAGGGCATCGAGTGCGTGGTGGCGATGCTCGGCACCGTCTACAGCGGCAACTTCTACGTGCCCATGGACGTGAAGACGCCGCACGATCGCCTCGAGGCCATCCTCTCCACGGTGGCGGGAGCGGAGGTGGTCTCGAGCGCGCGCGACGCGAAGGCGCTCGAGAAGACGGGCTTCGAGGGCGAGGCGCGCTCCTTCGAGGAGCTCGTGGCCGCGGGCGCGGCGCTCGAGCCCGAAGTGCGCGATGCCGATCTCGCGGTCATTCGAAGCCGGCTCGTGGACACCGACCTCATGTACGTGCTCTTCACGTCGGGCTCCACCGGCACCCCGAAGGGCGTCTGCGTGAGCCATCGCTCGGTCGTGGACTACGTGGCCGCGTTCCAGGCGACCGTGGCACTTTCCGAATCGGACATCCTCGGCAACCAGACGCCGCTCTACGTCGACATGTCGCTCAAGGACATCTACATGGGCATGGCGGCGGGCGCCACGGTCTGCCTCATCCCGCAGACGTTCTTCATGAGCCCGAAGAAGCTGCTCGCCTACCTCGACGACGAGCACGTGACGACGCTCATGTGGGTGCCGACGGCCTATCGCCTCATCTCGCAGTTCGACGCGCTCGAGCTCGTGCGCCCCCACGCCCTCACGAGGCTCCTCTTCTCCGGCGAATCGATGCCGATCCCGGTCTATCGCTACTGGCGCGCGAACTACCCCCGCGCCACGTTCATCCAGCAGTACGGCCCCACGGAGATCACGGGCGCCTGCACGAACTTCTTCGTGGAACGCGACTACGCCGACGACGAGACCGTGCCCATCGGGCAGCCGTTTCCGAACACGGGCATCATCCTCGTGGCCGAGGACGGAACGGTACTCGATCCCGCGACCTCGGCCAAGACGGGCGACACCGGGGAGATCTGCGTCTATGGCTCCTGCCTCGCCGCGGGCTACTACGCGAACCCGGAGCGCACGGCCGAGGCCTTCGTGGCGATGCCGGGCACAGGGGCGTACCCCACGCGCATGTACCGCACGGGCGACGTCGCCCGCTATGACGCCGAGGGCAACATCGTCTTCGTCTCGCGCAAGGATCACCAGGTGAAGCACGGCGGACGCCGCATCGAGCTCGGCGAGGTGGAGCATGCCTTCCAGGGCGTGGAGGGCGTGGACGCCGTGTGCTGCGTGCACGATCCCGAGGAGGACCGCCTCGTGCTCGCCTACGTGGGGGAGCGCGAGGAAAGGGAGATGGCGCGCGCGGTGCGCGAGCGCCTGCCTCGCTACATGATCCCCACGGCCTACCTCAAGAAAGACGCGCTGCCCCAGCTCCCCAGCGGAAAGCTCGATCGCAAGGCGGTCGAGCGCTGGGTGCGGGAGGAGTGATGCGCCCGTTCTCGAGCTACGAGGAGTACCGCGAAGCCACACGCCGGGTGGGGGAGGCGGCGAAGGCCGCGGGCTCGCGGCCACTCTCCAACGACTACCTCATGCCGGATGCCGCGCGTACGCTCATCGCCGAGGGGCAGCTCGCCTTCGAGGAGCACGGGGGCAACCTCTTCCTCCTCCACGACCGTGGCACGTACTTCACGCTCGCCTTTTGCGTAGCGGACGAGGAGGCGGTGGCGCCCGTCGCCGTGCCGAGGGAGACGAAGGTCGCCTGGACGTATCGCGACGCGGGCACCGGCGCCTACGCGCGGGCGCGGGCGGTGATCGCTCGCTTGGGGTTCGCGCGGGCTCGGACGCTCGCGCGCATGAGACGGCTCGCGGGGGAAGGCGCGCGGGACGCGGCGCCGGCCCCGGGGGGCGTGCGTGTCGAGGAGGCGCGCGAGGGGGATCTCGAGGCCGTCGGCCGGCTCCTCCG
>CANPVI010000126.1 GCA_947581665.1 uncultured Atopobiaceae bacterium
CAGCGCCAAGCCGGGCAACATCGCCGGATTCGTGGCCTGCGACGACGTGGACGGCGCCCTCGTGGGCGGCGCCTCCCTGGTAGCGAGCGATTTCGCGGACATGGTCCGCAAGAGCGCGTAAAACTTGCGCACGAAAGCCTGCCCCGCGCACTGCGCGGGGCAGGCTTTCGTGGGTTTTGCTGCAAGTGCGGGTAACGAGGCAGGTGGGTATGACCTCGGGCGTAAGGGGCTCTCTTTCTGACTTCGCTGCGCGAAGGCAGAAAGAAAGTCCCTTACGCCCTCGGCAATACAGTGCGCCTCACGCTCGCGTGAGGCGCGGTTTTGTTTCCACGCCGTAGTAGCCACTCTTTCTGACTTCGCGAAGCGAAGGCAGAAAGAGTGGCTACTACGGCGGGGTCTATGCTAACCTGACAGGTCGACTTTGCTTGCAACCCGGTTAGGAGCCTCTTCGTGACTTGGTACAACATCCTGCTCATCATCATCTGGGCCATCTCCGCCCTCGCGTCGATCGTCCTCGTGCTCATGCACTCCGGCAAGGGCACGGGCCTTTCCGACATGCTCGCGCAGTCGATGTACAACACCGCCGCGTCGGGCATCGTCGAGAAGAACCTCGACCGCATGACGATCATCGCCTGCTGCGTGTTCGGCGTGACGCTCTTCATCCTCATGCTCACGTTCCCACAGGGCTCGATCGGCTAGGGGAGCGGCCTGCCAACCGCGCTTCTACGATGGCGCGTTACCAATTCGTAACAAAAAACGCGGCATATTTTTCAGCGATGCTTGCATACAGCTGAAATGTGCTAAAAAATATTCGTGCAAAGGTGACTCGGTTCTTCGCCCTGTCACGAGTTTCTTGTCCGACCAGTCGCACAGGGCGTTCCGGCGGGCCAGAAGATAAGGAGAGTGTGTATGGCAATCGACAGCTCGATGGGACGTCGTACGTTCCTCAAGGGCACGGCTGCCGCTGCGGCTATGACCACGCTTGCCGCGTGCGGTGGTGCGAACCCGAACGAGACGCTCGAGGAGAACGCCGAGGCCAGCCAGAATCCGGCTGCTGGTGAGGGCAACCCCGACGCGATCGCTCGTATGTACCTGAACAACCCGGAGTGCATCGAACCGTACAACCTCCAGGAGAACCAGGGCACCCAGGTCGGCTTCCAGCTCTTCGACACGCTTGTGAAGGACGACTACGACAAGGGCGAGCTTCAGCCTGCGGCCGCCGCTGACTGGTCGGTCAACGAAGAGGCCACCGAGTTCACGTTCCATCTGGTCACGGGCGCCACGTTCGCCAATGGCGATCCTGTCACCGCCGAGTGCTTCAAGCGCGGCTGGACCCGTATCGTCGACCCGAACACGAACCCGTCCAACCCCTCCGTCATCTCCTACCACCTCTCCATGGTGGAAGGCTATCAGGAGCTTTCCGAGGGTCAGACCACGGACTTCACCGGTGTCCAGGCTCCCGCCGACGACACGCTCGTCGTGACGCTCTCCGAGCCCTACGCCGACTTCCTCTATGTGTGCTGCCACCCCGCGCTCGTGCCCGTGCCGCAGGCCGCGATCGACGACGCCGGCTCCTTCTACACCGCCCCGATCGGCAACGGCCCGTTCATGATGGACGGCGAGTGGCAGGACGGCCAGGAGATCAACGTCGTGCGCTATGACGACTACTACGGCATGAAGGCCACCATCGGCGGCATCCATTTCAACATCCAGAAGGACCTCGAGACCGGTTGGCGCGAGTTCCAGGCTGGCAACCTCGACGTCTGCGACATCCCTGCCCAGCAGGTGCCCCAGGCCATCGAGGACTACGGTGCGTCCGAGGACGGCTACACCATCACCCCTGGCCACCAGGTGCTGAACGGCGACCAGACCTCCACGTACTACCTCGTCGTGAACTGCGAGGATCCCGTGCTCTCCGAGCCGGCGCTCCGTCGCGCAATCTCCCTGTGCATCAACCGCCAGGCCATCTGCGACACCCTCTTCCAGGGCACGCGCTCTCCTGCGGACAACATCGTCCCGCCCGGAATCAACGGCTACGAGCCCGAGGCTTGGCCCTACAGCAAGTACGATCCCGATCAGGCGAAGCAGGTCCTCTCCGACGCCGGCATCGACCCCAGCACCGTGAACCTGATCCTCTCCTGCAACGGTGACGGCGGCCACGCCGACATCATGGCCATGATCCAGTCCGACCTCGAGGCCATCGGCATCACCTCCGAGATCGAGATGAAGGAATGGGCCACCATCCTCGACGACTACCAGGCTGGCGCCTATCAGATCGGCCGCCTTGGCTGGATCGCCGACTACCCGATCATGGACAACTTCCTGTTCCCGCTGTTCTACACCGACAACGGCGACAACCGTTCGCAGTACAGCAACCCCGACGTTGACGCCGCGCTCTCCGCAGCTCGCACCACCGTCGACGACGCCGAGCGCATCGCCGCGCTGCAGGAAGTGAACCGCACCATCGCCGAGGACTGCCCGGTCATCCCGATCATGTTCTACAAGTTCTCGATGTGCGGCTCCGACCACGTCCTCTCCCTCTACGAGGACCCGCAGGGCAAGTTCTACTTCGCGCAGTCCGAGTTCACTGAGTAACCTCAGGATCTAGGCACGCAAAGGGCTGGGGCCCGGAGCATCGCTCCGGGCCCCTGTTTTCGCGCGAGTCCGACGCGCGCCCATCGCGCGGATGTGTGCGTCGGCGCGATGAATAATATTTCGCCGAGGTTTCATGTGGCGCCAAAACTGGGCCTACAAGACGGCCGGTGCGCGCTACGAATTTATACTTCTACCCTGTTCCTCGTCAGTTTTGGGCGAGGGAATTCGTGCGTGTGCGTATGGCACGAAAACCGCCGCAAACGGTAGATCAAGAAGATCACACCCTTTGGGGCACGCCGCCGGGGAGGGAAGCCCCAGGCGGCAGGAAGTACAGGACGGGACGAGGAGAGACGGAGCATGCTTACCTACATCATCAAGCGTCTCATTCAGTTCATCCCGGTGTTCATCGGCGTAACGCTCATCCTCTTTGCGCTGCAGAACATCGTGCCGGGCGACCCGATCTCCATCATCGGTGGCGATCGAGCCCTTCCCCCGGCAGTGGAGGAACAGCTGCGCGTGCAGAACCACCTCATCGAGGCCGACGAGAACGGCAAGCCGATCCTCGACGAGGATGGCAACTACATCGAGACGCCGCTCTGGAAGCGCTACTTCATCTACATGGGGAACCTGCTTCAGGGCGATCTCGGCAACAGCTACACGCGTGGCATGAGCGTGAACGACATCTTCGCGAAGAAGTACCCCTACACCATCGGCCTGGCCGTCACGGCCATCTGCATCGAGGCGGTGTTGGGCATCGGCGCGGGCCTCATCTCGGCCATCAAGCGCTACTCGCTCTGGGACGTGATCGTCACGCTCGTCACGTCCATCCTCGTGGCCATCCCCGCGTTCTGGCTCGGCATGCTCTTGCAGCTCTTCTTCGGCATATTCCTCAGGAACGTGACGAATGGCGCCTTCTACCTGCCGATTTCCGGTGCAGGCGGATCCTACGCCGAGTTCCCCGGCTGGGTGTACTACATCCTTCCCGCCGTCACGCTCGCTGCGGTCTCCACGGCCTACACCGCGCGCATCATGCGCTCCCAGCTGCTTGAGGTCATGAACCAGGACTACATCCGCACGGCGAAGGCCAAGGGCCTCTCCAGGCGCAGCATCATCTTCCACCACGCGCTGAAGAACGCCCTCATCCCCGTCGTCACCTACATCGGCATCGACTTCGGCGCCATGCTCTCCGGCGCCATCCTCACCGAGACGGTCTTCAACTGGCCGGGTGTGGGCTACGAGATCTACCGCGCCATCACGCAGCGCGACTGGCCCATCGTCATGGGCGGAGTCACGCTGATCGTCATCGTGGTGATGGTCATAAACCTCATCGTGGACGTGTCCTATGCGTTCCTGGACCCCAGGATCCGCTTCGGCGCGCCCAAGGACCAGAGCTAGAAGGGGAGGTGCAGCCATGCCTATCGGAGATAAGAAGCGCGAAGAGCGCCTCGAGGAAGAGGTATTCCAAAAGCTCGTCGACGGCTCTGATTCCGCACTCCACGCGCACAACGAAGCGCACCAAGCAGCTTCCCAGGTGGAGCCCGGTGGCTACTATCGCTACGTAGACAGCGAGCCCGAGCACCACAACGACTTCCTCACCACCTACGACGACGTGGTGGCCGAGGTCGACAGCGACGCGCCCACTCGCACCCTCTGGAGCGATGCCTGGGGGCGACTGAAGAAGAACCGCCTCGCCATCATCGGCGCGTGCTGGATCATCTTCATGGCCCTCGTCGCCCTCACGGCCGACCTCTGGGCCCAGCAGCTCCTCGGTAGCCCGACGGTGATCGACACGACGCAGGCCGCCGCGCAGCAGCTGCAGCCGCCCTCGCTCGAGCACCCCTTCGGCACGGACGCGCTCGGCCGCGACGTGCTCGTCCGCGTGATCTACGGCGCGCGCGTCTCGCTCGCCGTCGGCATCATCGCCACCGCCATCTCCACGGTGATCGGCCTCGTCATGGGCGCCATCGCGGCCTTCTACGGCGGCATCTGGGATACGCTCATCATGCGCCTGGCCGACATCTTCCTCGCGTTCCCCTACACCCTGTTCGTGATCTCGATGCTCGCGGTCATCGGCTCGGGCATCCAGAACGTGTTCATCGCCATCGGCATCCTCGGATGGCCGTCCATCGCCCGCGTCTTCCGCTCTGCGATCCTCTCCGTGAAGGAGAACGACTACGTGGACGCCGCGCGCGCCATGGGCGCCTCTGACGGCCGCATCATCACCCGCCACATCTTCCCGAACTCCGTGGCGTCGATCGTGGTCTACGCGACGATGAACATCGGTGGCGCCATCCTCACGGAAAGCGCGCTTTCGTTCCTCGGCATGGGCGTCGTGCCCCCGAACCCCTCCTGGGGCCTCATGATCCAGGACGGCCAACAGTACTTGGCCACCGAGCCCTGGCTCATGCTCATGCCCGGTATCGCCATCCTCACCACGGTGCTCGCCTTCACCCTCGTGGGCGACGGCCTGCGCGA
>CANPVI010000127.1 GCA_947581665.1 uncultured Atopobiaceae bacterium
ATGGGGTCCTTGAGCTCGATCTCCTTGGCGACGGAGACGCCGTCGTTGGTGATGGTGGGGGCGCCGTAGGAGCGCTCGAGCGCCACGTAGCGGCCCTTCGGGCCCATGGTGGTGGTGACGGCGTCGGCGAGCGTGTTCACGCCCTTGGCGAGGCGAGTGCGGGCGTCGCCCCCGAATTTAATGTCCTTGGCCATAGGGTTCATCCTCCTGAAGATGATGGGGAAATGCGGGTGAAATGCCTGCTAAGCGCTAGTGCTCGATGATGGCGTAGATGTCGTCGGCGCGAAGGAGCAGGAGCTCCTCGGCGTCCACCTTCACCTCGGTGCCGCCGAACTTGCCGAAGAACACCTCGTCGCCCACCTTCACGTCGAGCGGCATGTGCTCGCCCTTGTCGTCGAGCTTGCCGGGGCCCACGGCGATGACCTCGCCGCGCTGGGGCTTCTCCTGAGCGCCGGAGGAGATGTAGAGGCCGGTGGCCGTCTTCTCCTCCTTGGGGGCGGGCTTCACGAGCACGCGATCACCCAGAGGCTTGAGTTTCATGGATCCTCCTTTTCGTGCGCCGAAGTGCGCTTTGATGACGGGTGCGCGGCCTCGGGGCCTCGCGACGCGACGATGCCGTCGCGTGGCGTTTGGCACTCGAAGCCGCTGAGTGCTAATCCACGCGCTATGGTACCCACGTGCCCCCATGGTCACAAGGCCCACATAGAAAATCTCCACTATTCACACTTAGATTTTCCCGCCGCACAGGCGCCCGAGGGGCACGCTCACGCTCTGGGGATTCTGTAGGGATTCAGACTGCGCGGGGCGCTGGGGTAAAATCCGGCGTTGACCTTTGCAGCACGCACACACTGCGGCACGCGAACACACGACCTTGGCAAGGAGTTGACATGGCACGCCACATGAAGGGCCAAATGGATCCGCAAACGCCCACGCCCGAGGCGGCCCAGCACACGCAGGTGCGTCCCGCCGACACGCAGAAACCCTCCGCGACGCCGTCGCCCTACGAGGACGCGCCGCGCAACGACGCGGGAAACGCCAACGTCAACCTCGACATCCCCGAGAAGAAGCCGCATCGCAAGTGGCCGCTCGTGCTCCTGCTCATCGTCATCATCGTCTGTGGCGTGCTCTTCATCGGGCGCTTCGTCTGGCCGGACTTCTTCAACAGCATCCCGGTGATCGGCGACGTGTTCGGCACGCAGAACGAGCAGCCGGTGGAGGATGAGAACGCCACGAACCCCGAGGGCACCGAGGGCGAGGAGGGCGACGGCTACGAGAAGCCCGGCATCCCCGAGCATCCCGGCTCCATCACCGAGGACCAGACCGGCTCGGTGCAGGCCCCCGACGGCGCCACCTACAACCTGTCCTCCGACCTGCGCTCCGAGGTGAAGCTCGAGAGCGTGTCCGATGACGGCATCGTGCTGCGCTTCATGAGCGACCCCGAGGCCGCCTACACGACGATCCACGTGACGAGCTGCGAGGTCAACGGCGAGGCGATCGATCCGTTCGCCGAGCCGGCGCAGATCCACTACACGCTCCACAACGAGTTCACGGGCGATACCTCCGAGACGCCCGACCCGTACTTCATCATCAGCCCGGTGGACGGCGGCCAGGATTCGACCACGCTCACCATCCGCATGGACGGCTTCACTGCGGCGGACTACGCGTCGGTCAAGCTCGGCATCGACCAGACGTTCGCCTACGGGCGCCTCTCCACGGGCGAGTACGACGTTGCCGACGTGAACGGCCTCTTCGTGGAGATCACCCGCGCCTAGTGGGGAAAACGCGCGCTCGCCGGCCGGCGGGCGCGCCACGCGCCCACGCGAGGAAGAGTAAAGGCCGCGACCCAATAGGGCGCGGCCTTTCGCGTGGCTTTACGCGGGACGCCCTAGCAGGTTCGGCGCGAGACCAAACACGTCCCCCGATGAAAGCCTTCGCTACCCTACTACATTTGCGAGGTCAGCGCGCCGAACACGCCACGCTCGGCCTTTCACGAAGCGCTGAGCGCGCGGATTCGGGCCTTTGAGTACCCTAGGATCCATGCGATCGTGTCCCCTCGAGCGAAAGGAACGGCGATGTCCCTCAAGTTCTACAAGTGCCCCACGTGCAACGACGTCGTGATCGACGGCGGCGAGTGCGATAACGAGCTCTCCTGCCATGGCGTGCCCATGGAGGAGCTCAAGGCCGATTCGGTGGAGGCCGCGCTCGAGAAGCACGTGCCCGACGTCCTGGTGGAGGGCAGTGTCGTCAAGGTGCAGGTGGGAAGCGTCATGCATCCCATGATCCCCGAGCACTACATCACCCTCATCGTGCTCGAGACCAAGAAGGGCTACCAGGTGGTGCACCTCGCACCCGAGGATGAGCCCAGCGCGGCGTTTGCGATTGCCCCTGGCGACGCGCCGGTTGCGGTGTACGAGTTCTGCTCGCTGCACGGTCTCTGGAAGTACGACTTCTAGGAAAGCCGTGGAGCCCACGGCGGCGTTCGTGGGTCGTGTCGCGCATTTCGTGCGGAAATCCCCGAAATCCCCTACGGATTCGGGGATTTCATATGGACGCGCGCGGAAGATATTGACGCCGGAATGCGCAGTCGCGATCATGCGCGGCTGATGAAACCACCGCGCGAAGACGTGGCCTCGCGCCCGTCGCGCGCACCTCGCCACCTCAGGAGAACCATGGCTCGCACCTCATTGGAACCTCGCCGCCTCGGAGAGGCGTTCGCCCTGCTCGTGGCCCTCGTGCTCGGCTGCTTTGCCGTGGGCGCGGGTACCGCGATGGGCGCCGAAACCCCCGACGCGCCGGACGCCGTGCCGGGCGAGATCCTCGTGGCCTTCGAGGACCCGGAGGCCGCCGAACTCTCCGTGGACGCCGCCGAGGGCACGGCGCAGGTCATGGCGCTCGACCTCGAGGAGGGCGAGCTTGGGGAGCTTCTCGCCGACGCGTCCGCCGACGAGGCGGCGCCCGCCATCGTGGAGGGCTTTGACGTGGAGGAGGCCGAGATCATCGCCTCCGACATCGCCGGCCAGTCGGTCGTCTCGCTCGAGCTCGCGAACGAGGACGACACGGACGCCCTCATCGACGCCCTCGACGCGATCCCCGGCGTCATGGCCCAGCCGAACTACCGCTACCAGCTCGTGGACAGCACGAGCACGCAGAGCGTGCTTTTGAGCGACGAGTACTACGACCTCGAGTACTACCTCGGCCCGCTCGGCGACGGCTCGGGCGATTCCGGGGCGAACCTCGAGGCGGCCTGGCAGGCGCTCACCTCCGTCGACGACCTCTCGAGCGTGACGGTGGCGGTGATCGACACGGGCCTCGACCTCTCGCACCCCGACCTCCAGGAAAACGTGCTCACCGACCTCGCCTACGACGCGTGGGCGGAAAAGCCGCTCGCGGGCGACAAGTACGGCCATGGCACGCACGTGGCGGGCGAGATCGTCGCCACCGCGAACAACGGCATCGGCATTGCGGGTGCCGCGAGCGGCGCCTATGCCTCGCTGCCCGCCTCGCTCGTGCGCGTGCTGCCGGTGAACGTCTTCGATGACGACGATGGCGCGCCCGTCTCTGCCATCATCAGGGGCTTCGATTACGTCCTCGATCTCAAGAAGAGCGGCAAGGCGAGCGATATTCGCGTGGTGAACCTGAGCCTCGGCATCTACGAGCACGATCTCAGCGACAAGAACGACAAGCTCTTCCAGGACGGCATCGACGAGCTCACGGAAAACGGCGTGCTCTGCGTGGCCTCCGGCGGCAACGGCGACGGCCATGATCCCTACACCGAGCCCTGCTATCCGAGCGACTACGAGAACGTGCTCAGCGTGACCTCGCTCACGCAGCAGGGTGCGAACAGCGAGTTCTCCGATTACAACATGTACAAGGACATCTCGGCGCCTGGCGAGGACATCGCCTCCACGACGCCGATTGCGGACGGCGCCTACGTCTACAGGAGCGGCACGAGCATGGCCTCGCCCATCGTCTCGAGCGCTGCGGCGCTCATCGCCTCGGCAAACCCCGATCTCACCCCCGCTGACATCCAGGGCATCATCTGCGAGACCGCAGCGCCCCTGCCCGACGATTCGAACTCGCACGCGGGCGAGACGGGCTCCGCGGGCGCCCTCGACGCCCATGCGGCCGTGGTGAGGGCGATCAAGCTCGGCGGCGGCAGCGTGCCCGAGCCCGGCGACGGCACCGCGCCCGTGTATCGGCTCTACAACACGTTCACCGGCGAGCACCTCCTCACCGCGGACCACAACGAGTACGTGACGCTGCGTCGCGACTACTACGGCAGCTGGCGAGGCGAGGGCGAGGGCTTCACGGTGAATCCCAAGGACGCCGAGGAGAGCGCGCCCGTGTACCGCCTCTACAACCCAAATAACGGCGACCACTTCTACACTGAGAGCGAAGCCGAGGTCGCGAGCCTCGAGGCGCTCGGGTGGCACAACGAGAGCATCGGCTGGCGGAGCGTGGGCGAGGACGAGGGCATACCGGTCTACCGGCTCTACAACCCGTTCATGACGGGCAACCAGGGTCGGGGCAACCACCTCTGGACCACCGACGCGAACGAGCTCGGCGACCTCACCTCCCTCGGCTGGCAGCTCGAGGAGTGCAACTGGCGCGCCTACTGAGAATCTTTTCGCCGCAGACCCACTTTTTCGGTGCATCACATGCACCGAAAAAGTGGGTCTGCGGCGTAATGAGAGAATGGCGGAGGGAGGGAGATTCGAACTCCCGAGACACTGGGTGCCCAACGGTTTTCAAGACCGCCGCATTCAACCGCTCTGCCATCCCTCCGTGGGGATCTATGCTAGCGCACAAATTGGGAAGTCTGGTAACGATCGCTCGTCAGCGAGACCTGTTCGGGCCGCACGGCGGAGGGAGGGCTGAACGGTCCAGTGGACCGTTCAGAGCGCGCAGCTACAAAAATGGGTCTTTACGCTGCGCGCACAGTCGAACTCCCGAGACACTGGGTGCCCAACGGTTTTCAAGACCGCCGCATTCAACCGCTCTGCCATCCCTCCGTGGGG
>CANPVI010000128.1 GCA_947581665.1 uncultured Atopobiaceae bacterium
GAGGGCGCGCGTGCGGCGTTTTCGCGCCTCGCGGCCTTCCGCTACTTCGTGATGCTCGGCAAGTCCTCGCCTGAGCGCTCGGACGAGGTGTGGCCGCTCCTCGACGAGGCTGTGCAGGTCTACCACGGCCTTCCCGAGTATCGCGAGATGCTCGTGGCGCTCGCGGACTTCGCCGGTGGCTCCATCTCCGACGCCTCGCGCAAGGCCGTGGCCGATCGCGTGCGCTTCGACGCGCAGGGCAAGACCGGCGGGTTCCTGAAGAGCTATTCGCAGCGGGTGCTCGCCGTCGCCGAGGGCGACGAGTAGCCGACGACGCCGAAGGAGGCACGCGTGCCGTCCCACATGCAGGTGCAAGGGGGTTCGAGGTTCCAGGGCTTCGATGACGAGCCGCGGCGCTCGAATGCCGAGAGGCCTCCGCGACGCCGGGGGATCCCCGTGTGGGCGTTCATCCTCGCACTCGTGCTGGGGCTCGTGGCGGGCGGCCTCGTGGGCTTCTTCTTCCCGAAGCAGGAGGTGGCCTACCTCCAGGGCAAGACGAGCCTCACCGCCGAGGAGCTCGACGCCACCGTGGGAAGCTACGTCTCGGGCGGCGCGGTGCATGCGATCTCCGCGCGGCAGGCGCTCGAGGCCACCGCGAGCCTCGAGAGCCAGCAAAACGCGGACGGCACCTACCCCATGCCCGCGGCGGAGAGCGTGCTGAACGTGGCGCGCAACCAGGTGCTCCAGGCGGCCGTGGAGGCCGAGGGCATCGAGCCCACGCCCGCCGACATCGAGAGCTACCGCCAGCAGGTCTTCGGCTCGGGCGATATCGCCACCCTCGCCCAGGACTACTCGATGACGGAGGATCAGTTCAACCAGCTTCTCGCCGAGGGAGCGGGGGTGGAGCTGCTCTACGAGAAGATCGTCGGCGAGGACACCGAGGGCGCGCAGGCGAGCATCCCCGAGCTCCCGCCCGCGCCGGCCGAGGGCAAGGAGGGCACGCCGACGGCCGAGTACGGCGCCTACATCGTAGGACTTCTCGGCGACAACTGGGATAGCGCGCAGAACACGTGGGCCAACCACGACAACCCCTACTACGCCGCGATGGGCGACGACGTGTTCTCCGCCGACGGCGCCACCTACGACCAGGCCATGGAGGCCTACTACGTGGCCTATGGCGTGGGGAGCGAGGAAAACGCGCCCGGGCTCGCGGCATGGGACGAGTACATGAAGGGCCTCCTCGCGGGGGCGCAGATCACCATCGGCGAGATGGTGCAGTAGGCGCGGCGAGAGGGCTCGAAGCGTGGCGGCTCGCCTCAAACTCTGCGTGAGCGATTGTTTGCTCGGCACGCCTTGCCGCTATGACGGCGCGTCGAAGCCGAACGCCGCGGTGCAAGAACTTGCGGCGATGCCCGAGGTGGAGGTCGTGCGCGTGTGCCCCGAGCGCGCCTCGCGGCTGCCGGTGCCGAGGCCACCCGCGGAGCGCAGGGGCGAGCGCGTGGTGCTCGAGACGGGCGAGGACGTGACGCGGGCCTTTGCCGAGGGCGCCGAACGCGAGGTGGCGCGCGCGTGCGCGGCCGGCTGCACCCATGCCGTGCTCAAGGCGAAGAGTCCGAGCTGTGGCACGGGACGCATCTACGACGGCACGTTCACCACGACTCTCCGCGATGGCTGGGGCGTGGGAGCGGAGCGGCTTCGCGATGCGGGCGTGGCCTGCGTCTCCGAGGAGGTCGTGGAGGCGCTCGGTGCGCGTGGCTTTCTCATGGAAAGCCTCGAGGGCCAGAGCGCGTCCGGCGCTTGACGGTGCCGCGCGTGAACCACTAGCACTCCATCGGGAGACGCGAAGACGACGGCGGGGAGGCCACATGCTCCAGATGCTCGCGGATGTGCTTGCGCTCATCATGTGGCCGATCTTTGACCTCACCGGCAACTGGTGGGTGACCATCCTCCTCTTCACCGTGGTCACCAAGGTCATCCTCATGCCGCTCGCGCTCTGGGTCCAGGCGAACTGCATCCGCATGGTGGAGATCATGCCGCAGATCAACCGCATCAAGGTGGCCCATTACGGCGATAGCGAGGCCATCGGCGAGGCGCAGACCGCCCTCTACAGGGAAAAGCGCTACCACCCGATGCTCTCGCTCATCCCGCTCGCGGTGCAGATGCTCATCCTCTTCGGGCTCGTGGACGTCATCCACCTCATCACCGAGGGCGGGCAGCCGGGTACGGAGTTCTTGGGCATGGTGCCCGTGGAAGACGGTGGGCTCTCGTGGATCATGCCCGTGCTCGCGGCCCTTTCCGCCGTGGCGCTCGGCTTCGCCCAGAACCGCATCAACCCGCTCCAGCGCGAGCAGTCGCGCTCCGAGCAGCTCTCCACCAACGGGCTCTCCGTGGCGCTCGCCTTCGTGCTCGGCGTCTTCGTGGCCGCCGGCATGGCGTTCTATTGGATCTGCTCCAACCTCACGGCCATCCTCGTGCAGGTCGCGTGCAACCTCATCATCGACCCGAGGAAGACGATCCCCTACGACGAGCTCGAGGAGAGCCGCGCCTCCCTCGAGGAGCTGAACGGCCTTCAGGGCGCCAAGGGCCCGTGGTGGAAGCCGAACCCCCTCGCGCGGCGCGAGAAGCGCGACTACAAGCGCTTCCTCAATATCGTCGGCAAGCACATCGTCTTCTACTCGGAGGGCAGCGGCTTCTACAAGTACTTCCGCGGCGCCATCGAGTACCTCCTCGCGAGATCCGACGCGCTCATCCACTACGTGACGAACGACCCCGATGACCAGATCTTCCAGCTCGCCGAGGACGAGCCGCGCATCCAGCCCTACTACGTGAGCGAGAAGCGCGCCATCACGCTCTTCATGAAGATGGACGCGGACGTGGTGGTGACGACCCTGGGAGACCTCGACAACTTCTACATCAAGCGCTCCTACGTGCGCGACGACATCGAGTACGTCTACATGTTCCACCACACCACGAGCGTGAACATGACGAGCACCGTCGGCGAGTACGACCACTACGACACGCTGCTTTGCACCGGACCGCACCAGGTGGAGGAGATGCGCGCGATCGAGCGGTATCGCGGTCTGCCGGAGAAGAGGCTCGTGGAGGTGGGCTACGACCTCATCGACCGCGAGATCGCGGACTACCAGGCGCGCCTCGCGAATGCCGAGGAGCAAGGCGGGCGCCCGACGATCCTCCTCGCGCCCAGCTGGCAGGAGGGAAACGTCCTCGACAGCTGCTTCGCGGACATCGTGGAGCCGCTCATGGGGCGGGGCTGGAGGGTGGTCGTGCGACCGCACCCCGAATACACGAAGCGCTATCGCGCGAGGTGGGAGGCCCTGAAGAAGCGCTACGAGGACGTCAGCGAGGACGAGCTCCACTTCGAGCGCGACTTCAGCTCGAACGACGCGATCCTCGCCTCCGACATCCTCGTCACGGACTGGTCGAGCACGTTCGCCGAGTTCGGCTTCACCACGCTCAAGCCCTCGATCTTCATCGATACGCCACCCAAGGTGGCGAATCCCGAGTGGGAGGCCTACGGTTGCCCGTCCACGGACATCACGCTGCGAAACGAGGTGGGCGTGTCCATCGCGCCCGCGGACGTGCGGGGGCGGATCGTGGGCGTGGTGGAGGACATGCTCGCGCACCGCGGCACCTGGCGCGAGAGGATCGAGGCCATCCGCCGCGATTTCTTCTTCAACCTCGGCCATGGCGGCGAGGTGGCGGGGGAGTACCTCCTCGCCGCGATGCTCGACGCTCAAGCGGAGTAGCGCACAAGACAGTGGGTACGGAGCTTTCGTCTGAGACAGTGGGGACGGACCTTTCGTCTTGCCCAGCTAGGAGGCTTGTGGGCAAGACGAAAGGTCCGTCCCCACTGTCTTGTCCCCATGTGGGCAAGACAAAAGGTCCGTCCCCACTGTCTTGCTAGTGCTCCTCGAGCTCCCTGACGGCGCCCTCCACCTCGTGCGAGCGCGTGAGGAGCTCCCTCACGTTCGTGGCGGCCATGATGGCGCCGATGATGATCGCGACCGCCCAGACGATGCCCATCACCTGCGGGATCGATCCCAAGAGCACGAGCGAGAAGGGGATCGCCCACGCGCAGTAGGTGATGTTCAGCGCCATGGCCTTCGCCGCGCCGATCTGCGCGATCGCCTTGTAGTAGAAGAGGTAGGAGACGGTCCCGGCCACCGCAGCCGCCATCACCACCGGCATGGCGTCGGAGAAGGCGGCGTCGAGCGTGGGCGCCCAGCCGCCGAGGATCGGCAGGAGCACGCACGCATAGACGACGGCCGAGGTCGTCTGTCGGATCTGCAGGGCGTTCTCGTCGTCCACCTCCGCCGTGCGCAAGCCCCAGGCGATGATCACGGCCTCGGTGCCCCAGCCGAAGACGCACACGAAGGCGCCCGCGAGCCCCACGAACCAATCGCCGGGGATGTCCGGAGCGGGCTCCCACGAGAGCGCAACCACGCCCACGAGGCAGATGGCGAGGCCGAGCCAGTTGTACCAGCGCATCTCCTCCTTGAGCGCGAAGTGCGCGAGGAGCGCGCCGTACGCCGGGAAGAAGGCCGAGATCGCGGCCGTGTAGGCGGCGCCGATGTTGTTGATCGCGAGCACGTAGCCCGTCATGCCGAGCGGCGCGCCCACCACGGCCGCCGCCACGATCCACCAGCCGTACCTCGTCTTCAGGAGGTCCCACGTGACCTTGAGTTTTCGTTTGAGCGCCATGTAGATGAACATGAAGACGGCCGATGTGGCGTCGTGGAGGAAGGTCGAGGTGAAGGCCGCGAGCGCGATGGCGAGCTCCGTTGAGAAGAACGTCGAGCTTGCGAGCGCGATCGAGAGGATCACCGTGTCGAGCGCCCAGGTGAGCGCGGCGCAAATGCCATAGACCATCTACTCGCCCTCCCCGATCATCGCAAGGGCCGCCCTTCCGTAGAGCTTCGTGTACTTGTAGTAGAGGTAGAGGTACTCGCCCACCGGGTCGCCGCACATGTCGCGGTAGAGCG
>CANPVI010000129.1 GCA_947581665.1 uncultured Atopobiaceae bacterium
TGACGAGCGCCCCGTCGCCCTCGGTGGGCGGCTACACCTCGCCCACGAGCTTCGCGGGCGATTCCTATCGCGACACCGCGCCGGCCACCGTCGCTCCCATGCGCGCGTCCGGTGCCCCCTCGATGCTCCCCCCGACGGTCATGAAGCCGGCCGCCTACAACGACATCCAGCCCATCATCCGTCGCATCCGCACGAACCAGCCGGTGGTGCTCGACCTTCGCCACACCCCCGTGCCCGAGGCGAAGCGCATCCTCGACTTCTGCTTCGGCATGGCGCTCGGCATGGAGGGCGCCGTGGATGAGCTCGATGACCGCGTGTTCGTGATGCTCCCCACGGAGGAGGGCCTCTCTTCGGCCGATCGCGATCGCCTCGTGCGCGATGGGATCATTCGCCCGTAGCACCGCTTCGCGCATCCATACATCAACCATTTGTCGAGGTAGCTATGCCCGCTGAGCTTTCCGTTGCCGTGGTTGGCTGCGGCGCCATGGGAGGCGCCATCGCCCGTGGCCTCGTGGCCACGAAAAACGTCGATCCCAAGGCGCTCCTGCTCGTGGACGCCAACGAAAAGAAGGCCGAGGCGCTCGCCGAGGAGCTGGGCGCGCGCGCCGCGGTGGCGGGGGACGCGGACGCCCTCGCGGGCGCGAGCCTCGTCATCCTCGCGGTGAAGCCGCAGGTGCTTCCCGGCGTGGCGCGCGAGCTGGCCTCCGTGCTCGAGGGGAAGCTCGTGGTGTCCATCGCCGCGGGCGTCACCATCGCCACGCTCGAGAGGCTCATCGGCGGCGCGCGCATCGTGCGCGTCATGCCGAACCTCGCCCTCACGGCGGGAAGCTCCGGTACGGCGCTTGCGGGAGGGAAGGGAGCGAGCGAGGACGATCTCGCGCTCGCCGTGCGGCTCTTCGGCGCGTTCGGGCCCGCGGCCTCCATGACCGAGGCGCAGCTCGATGCCATGGGCGCCATTTCTGGCTGCGAGCCCGCGTTTGTCGCGCTTTTCGTGGACGCGCTCACCCGCGCCGCCATCGAGCAGGGCCTTCCCGCGTCGATGGCGCGCGAGTTCATCCTCGCCACGCTCATCGGTTCCGCGAAGATCCTCCAGGGAGGCGAGCATCCGCGTGCCTTCATGGAGAAGGTCATGTCCCCCGGCGGCACCACCGTGCGCGCCGTCGCCGCGATGGATCCCGCCTACATGGAATCCACGGCCAAGGGCGTGCGCGCTGCGGTGGCGAGGACGCGCGAGCTGGCCGAGGAAGGGGCGTAAGTGCTCGCCTATTCCGTCGCCAACGTCGTCTCCGCGCTCTTCAACCTCTACGAGATCCTCATCATCGTGTGGTGCATCATGAGCTGGATCCCGCGACGTCCCGGTTCCGTCGTGAGCGATGTGGGCGCGGTGCTCGATCGGCTCATCCTTCCCTACGTGAACCTCTTCCGTCGCTTCATCCTGCCGCTTGGTGGCATCGACTTTTCTCCCGTCTTCGCGGTGCTCGCCCTCTCCGTGATCGAGATGCTCGCCATCCGGCTCATCGCGATCCTCCTTTAGCGGGTGAAACGCCGGCTTCTCGGTGGTATTTGCCTGCGCGATGGGGCACAATGCCGATTCGGGGTTCTCCCGCAACGCAGCTTCAACACTCCAGAAGGGATGCACCATGGCCATCACACCCCAAGACATCGAACAGCTCGCGTTCTCGCCTTCCAAGCACGGCTACGACACGGAAGAGGTCGACCAGTTCTTGGAGCAGCTCTCCGTCGAGGTGGATGCCATGCTCCAGAAGATCGCCGACCTCAAGGGTCGTCTCACCGCGTCTGACCAAGCGCTCGAGGCGGCGCGCGCACAGGTGGCCACGCTCCAGGCCGAGCTTTCGCAGAGCCAGCAGGTCGTGCCGGTGTCCGCCGCGAATGCGGTTGCGTCCGGCGCCACCGAGCAGCAGATCTCCAGGGCCCTCATCGTGGCCCAGCAGTCCGCCGATCGCATCGTGGCCGATGCGCGCGAGAGCGCGGACAAGATCCGCACCGAGGCCGATCAAAAGGCCCGCGAGGTCATTCGCCAGGCGCTTGCCGAGAAGCAGAACGAGCTCGACGAGATCGATCGCCTCAAGGCCTCCCGCGAGGAGTTCCGCGCCGAGTACAAGCAGCTCCTCCAGCACTTCATGGATGACGCCGACACGGCGTTCCCCGCCTCCACCTCCTTCCCGGCGCAGCCGGCCACCTACGAGGTGCCCGCCCCTGCGGCCCCGCAAGAGGTTGACGTGAACGCCACGGTCTACGTGCCGGCCTCCGACGCGGCCGGATTTGCGGGGCTCGACGACCTCGACTAGCCCTTCGCACCTCCATCCAAGAATCCGAGGGCGCTTCCGGGAATGCCGGGGGCGCCCTTTTCGCGCGCTGTCGCGTCCGCGAGTGCACCCGCGCCTGCCGCACGCGCGCCGGCCGCCACCGCGTCCTCCCAGGCGCGCGCCTCGAAGCCCTCGTCCGTGACGGGGTCGAGCTCGATGAGCCCGTCGGCGATGCGCCTCGGCATGAAGTGCGCGCGAAGGTCGTAGCCGCGCTCGAGGCGCCCGCGTCCCGGCAGCGCGAGCGCGTCGTAGAAGCGCTTCCAGAGGGCGCGCACGGAGCGCTCCACGTCCGAGAGCTCGTGCGGGCGCGCAAGCTCGGCCACCTCCTCAGGCGTGAGCGGCCCCACGACGAGCCGTCCCTCGGAGAAGAGCACCGCCACGTGGTGGGTGGGATCGGCGAGGAGGAAGCGCTCGCCCTCCATGCGCCGCGCGAAATGGCCGGCCACGAGCGGGAGGACGTTTGCCTTCGGGGCGTAGAGCGCAAAGAACGCGCCCGTCGAGAGCTCCGAGAATCGCACGAACTGGCGCGCCTTCTCGCTCTCGTTCACGGCAAAGGTGTGGAAGGCCTCCGCCTGCGCGATCCTCGCGTCTCGGGCGGCGAGCGAGCGCACGCCGCGACCATGCTCGAATCCGAGCACGAGGAAGGCGTGGAGCACCTCGGGCATGGCCTCGTCGTCGGAGGCGGCGATGGTGTAGACGCGTCGCGCGCAACTCGACGCGCATCCCGGCGCGCACCTGCCACCGCGGACGCGCGGACAGCCCTCGCGAAAGCGGGAGGCGAACCCGCGATAGACCCGCTTGGCGAGGCCCTCGATCGTGGGCACCTCGAAGAAGGCCTCGCCGAGCGCGGGCTGGGCGAGGTCGCGCCGCACGAAGCGAAGCGGCGCGCGGGGGCAATGCGCGAGGTAGGAGAGCCCGGTTGCCGTGAGGACGCCCTCTGCGGTGGGGTCCACCGCCACGCACACCACGCCCATCTCGCGGAAAAGCGCGCCGAGGCGCTCCGCGAGCTCGCGCACCCGCTCCTCGTCGGCCTCGCGCGAGGGTGAAAGCTCAGAAGAGCGTGAGTTGGCGAGGGTTCTCTCGCTGGGCACGGTTATACGCACTCGACGCGGCATCGCTCACCACCTTCTCTCGGATGGCCTCGGGAGAGGCGACGAAGCGCGGGCTCCGCTCGCCTGAGCAGGTGATGAAGAACCCCGCGCGCTTCACGGAGATGCGAAGGCGGTCGAGGTCATCGAAGGTGAGGCGATGCGCGCGCCGCGCCCGGCAGATCTTGCGCACGGACGCGGGCCCGAAGCCCGGCACGCGAAGGAGCGCCTCCTTGCTCGCCGCGTTCACCTCCACCGGGAAGCGCTCGGGCGCGCCAAGCGCCCAGGCGAGCTTCGGATCCACGTCGAGGTCGAGGAAGGGCGCGTCGTGTGCCACGAGCTCCGCGGCCTCGAAGCCGTAGAAGCGCATGAGCCAGTCCGCCTGGTAGAGCCGGTGCTCGCGGCGAAGCGGCACGGGAGTCTCCGGGTGGGGGAGGCGCGGGTCGTCCGCGATGGGCATGTACGCCGAGAAGAAGACGCGCTTCAGGCCGAAGCGCCGGTAGAGGCCCGTGGAGAGCGTGAGGATGTCGTAGTCGTTCTCCGGCGTGGCGCCGATGATGAGCTGGGTGGATTGCCCGGCGGGGCAAAACGCCTCGCCTCGCGGGCCTCCTCGCTTGGGGCCACTCCTCCGCGCGAGCCCGGTGGCGGGAAGCGCTGCCGCGCGTGCCTCGGGCTTCACCGTGGAGTAGACGCTTCCCGCGCCCTCCGAGGTGCCGTGCGACATGGCGCCCGCGCCCAAGAGGCGCCCGGAGCGCATCGACGCCTGGATCTGCGCCATGGGGGCGATCACGTCTTCCGCGTGCTTCTCCGGACAGAGCCTCTCGAGCGAGGCGGCGCTCGGGAGTTCCACGTTCACGGAAAGGCGATCGGCAAGGCGCCCGAGCCTCTCGATGAGCGCGGGATCGGTGCCCGGGATCACCTTCGCATGCACGTAGCCGGAGAAGCGATACGGCCCGCGGAGGAGCTCGAGGCACGCGATCATGCGCTCGGAGGTGGCGTCGGGGCTCCCGAGCACGCCGGAGGAGAGGAAGAGCCCCTCGATGTAGTTGCGCTTGTAGAAGTCGATGGTGAGCTCAGCGAGCTCGGCGGGCTCGAAGGTGGCGTGCGGCACGTGGTTCGACACGCGGTTCACGCAGTAGGCGCAGTCGTGCGTGCAGGCGTTCGAGAGGAGCACCTTGAGGAGCGTGACGCAGCGTCCGTCCGCCGTGAAGGAGTGGCAGCATCCCGCATTCGAGGCCACGCCAATCGCGCCCTTCCCCGGCCCGCGCTCCACGCCGGAGGAGGTGCAGGCGGCGTCGTACTTCGCGGCATCGGCCAGGATCTCGAGCTTCGCGAGCGTATCCATCGCACCTCCCCACGCCGTGCCGAACAGGTGTTTGGAATACTACACCGAAACCTCAACAACAATTCCGCACGCAAACGTCTGTTCGATGAATGAAATGTCACTGATGGGTCGGGGGTGGACATAGTCCCCGGAGCCCGGCTCCCGCTCGCACGCTAACCGGCTTTCACCGGCCCTTTTTCTCGGGTGACACACCTCACATT
>CANPVI010000130.1 GCA_947581665.1 uncultured Atopobiaceae bacterium
GGGGTGGTGCAGGATTCGCTTGCGACCATCGGCTCCATCTGCTCGCCGCTCGCGATGATGGTCGTGGGCGCGATCGTCTCGGAGATGCCGTTCAAGGAGGTCTTCGGCGAGTGGCGGCTCTACGGCTACTCGCTCCTTCGCCTGCTCATCGTGCCGTGCATCCTCTACGTGGTGCTCATGGGCTTAATCGGCGACCCCCTCCAGGCGGGCATCTTCGCCGTGCTCTTCGCGATGCCCACGGGGCCCATGTGCCCGGTCTTTTGCCTGCAATTCGGCTCGAACGACCGGCTCGCCGCCCACGGCGTCGTGCTCACGGCGATCCTCTCCTTCGTGCTGATCCCGTGCCTCATCTTCTTCATGAACGTCGTGGCCTAGCCAACGAGGACTCCCGCCGCGGAGTCCTCTAACCCTTTAGGCCGTATGACCAGTTTTTCGGTGCGATACCGCACAGAAAGACTGGTCATACGGCGTAAGTCTTTGGGTGCCTACATCGTCTTCGAGAAATCGAGGAGCTCGCGGACGAAGCGGGCGAGGGGGAGGCCCACGACGTTGTCGTAGCTGCCGTCGATGCCCTTCACGAAGAGGCGCGCGCCGCCTTGGATGGCGTAGGCGCCGGCTTTGTCGAGTGGCTCGCCGCTTCTCGCGTAGACGGCGATCTCGGCATCGGTGAGCTCGTAGAACGTCACGTCCGTGGTCTCGGAGAAGACGCGCACGCGCTCCTCGCCCGAAAGGTTTCGCACGATGAGGGCGACCCCGGTGGTGACGTGGTGGGTCTTTCCGGAGAGCTCGGTGAGCATGGTCCGCGCCTCATCGGCGTCGGCGGGCTTGCCGAGCGTCTCGTCGCCGAGCCAGACGATGGTGTCGGCGCCCACGACGACCTCGTAGGGGCCCGCCTCGCAGGCGACGGCGCGCGCCTTGGCCTCGGCGAGGCGCTCCACGAGCTCAACGGGGCTTTCGCCCTCGCGGCGCGTCTCGTCGACGTCGGCGGGGACGATGCGCGGCGTATAGCCACCCGCCGCGAGGAGCTCGCGGCGTCGGGGCGATTGCGATGCGAGGATCACGGCGTGCCCGCGCTATTCGTAGAGCATGGACTCGGCCACTTTCTTGGCGGCCTCCTCGCCCATGAGCTGGCGGACGTTGGCGATCGCGAAGGGGAGCGCGAAGCCCGCGCCCGAGGCGGTGACGAGGTTGTCGTCGAAGTAGACGCCGTGCGTGGCGGGGAGTACGCCCTCGGGGAAGTCCGTCTCGAAGCCCGGGTAGACCGTGGCCACGCGCCCCTTCAGAAGGCCCCACTTCGCGAGGAGCGAGGGGGCGGCGCAGATGGCGGAGACCTTGAGGCCCGCGGCCATGCGGTTTTCCACGTCGCGCTTGAGCTCGTCGCATTCGCCGAGGTTCGTGGTGCCGGGCATGCCACCGGGAAGCACGACGAGGTCGAAGGTGCCGAGGTCAACCTCGCCCACCTTGGCGTCGGCGATGACGCTCACCTTGTGCGAACTCGTGACGGTCTGCTCGTCCATCACGGAGACGGTGAGCACCTCCACGCCCGCGCGACGCAGGCAATCGACGGTGGTGAGCGCTTCGATGTCCTCGAAGCCATCAGCGAGCATGACGGCACAGGTCTTGGCCATGGGAATTCTCCTTTCCGCGTGAATGCGTCCACTATAGGGCGCCGCGCGTGCGCGGCGCGCGGCGTTTAGGGCACCTATCATGGGAAGTCGCTCGAAGGGGAGGAGAGCCATGATCAAAGCCGCGTTCTTCGATTTCGATGGAACGCTCGTCGGAACCGACTACTCGGGGCTTTCCGTCTCGACGCGCGCGGCGCTCGCGGGGCTTCGCGCCCGCGGCGTCTCGCTCTGGCTCTCCACGGGACGCCCTTTCTACGAGGTGCCCCGCTACGTGACGGGCGAGATCGAGGGCGTGGGGAAGCTCGACGGCTACCTCTGCAACTCCGGCTCGTGGTGCGTGGACGCCTCGGGCGTCTTCCACTCCGCGACGCTCGAGCCCGAGGATGTGGAGACGATCGCCGCCGCGGTGGGGCGCGGCGAGTTCGACGTCGTGGTGCTCATGCCCGACCACGAGCTCGCGAGCCATCGCTCTCGGCGCGTGCGCGAGCTCGAGAAGCTCGTGGACCTCGAGTATCCCGAGGGGTCGATCGAGGACGTGATCGGGCAGCCGGTGCTCCAGATGTGCGCCTTCGTGGATAGGGGCATGGACGAGGAGATCGAGGCCATGTGCGAGCACGTGGTCTGCTATCGCTGGAGCGAGCTCTTCTGCGACGTGGTGCCGGACACCTCCGGCAAGGACAAGGGCGTGCTCGCCACGCTCGATCACCTCTCGATTTCGCCCGCAGAGGCCATTGCCTTCGGCGATGGCGGAAACGACGTGCCGATGATGCGCGTCTGCGGGGAATCAGTGGCCATGGGAAACGGCACGCCCGAGGCGAAGGCCGCCGCCACCTTCGTGGCCGACACCGCGGACGACGACGGCATCTACAAGGCCTGCGTGGCACTCGGGCTCATCGACGACACGCTCGGCCTCTGCTGAAGGTGAGGAACAATGCGCGGGGAAGCGACTCTTGGCTGGGGCGCCTTCTGGACGATAGCCGCGGTCTACCTCCTCATGATCATCGCCGCGTGGTGCTCGCGCGATGCGGGGCTCGCCGCAATCGCCGCGTTCCTCGTCGCCTGCCAGGCCTTCGGGCTCCAGTAGCCAAAGCCAGCGAGGCTTTGCCGCCGCCGTGCGCCTTGGCGTAGAGTTCGGGCGTGTGCGAACGTCCGATGGGGGAGCGTGCGTGGAACCGAATACGACTGCATCCACAATCAAGGCCGCGTTCTTCGACGTCGACGGGACGCTCATCCCGTTTCGGCGCGTGAACGGAGAACGCTCCATGCCCGCCTCCACGCGGGCGGCGCTCCTCGCGCTTCGCGAGAGGGGGATCCCGCTTTTGCTCTGCACGGGGCGCTTCATCGAGATGGCGCGCGACTGCGAGGAGTACGTGGCCATCGACGGCTACGTGACGCTGAACGGCCAGTGGTGCACGCTTGGCAACGAGGTCGTGCGCGCCGTGGCGCTCGACCCCGTGGAGGCCAAGCGGCTCTTTCGGCACTACCTCGCCGGCGAGGTGGCGGGCTTCATCATGTACGACTGCGAGGCCGTGTTCACGGGCTCGCCCGAGCGCGTGGCGGAGATCGACGAGAAGTGGCGGATGCGGTGGTACAAGCCGCTTTCGTCGGACATGGCGGATCGTCCCATCTACCAGTTCGTGGTGCAGACGCCGAAGTCGGGGCCGGTGGACGTGCTCGAGGGCTGCCCGCACCTCGTAGCCACGCGCTGGGATCCCGAATCCGAGGACATCATCTCGGTGGGTTCGGGCAAGGTGGTGGGCATGAAGGCGTTGCTCGATCGCCTCGGCCTCACCTTCGACGAGGTCATCGCCTTCGGCGACGGCGACAACGACCTCGAGATGCTCGGCGCTGCCGGGGTGAGCGTGGCAATGGGCAACGCGACGCCCGAGGTGAAGGAGGCCGCCACCTACGTGACGGAGTCCGACGAGGAGCACGGTGTCTGGAACGCCCTCTGCCGTCTCGGCCTCATCGATGGCGAGGTGCTCGGCCCACACGAGACGCTGCCGCGCGCGTAGCCACGCCCCCAAAGACTTACGCCGCGTAGCCACTTTTTCGGTGCGCCACCCGAGAAAGCTACGAGCTTGCAAGTGGTATTCCATCCGAACCGCCGCACCGAAAAAGTGGCTACGCGGCGGAAAGGGTGGTGGAGTGGCTACGCGGAGGAAAGGGATGGAGGGTGGTTACGCGGCGTAAGGAGAGTGGGCGGCTACGCGCGCTCTACCTCGACCTTCGCCTCCGCTTCGGCCTCCGCCTCGTCGTATTCCTCGGTTTCGGTGTCCGGCACGCCCACGCGCTGGCCGATGACGGCGGCGATCGTCGCCTGGTAGAGGATGCCCGAGAGGATGGCGAGGTTCGCGCCCTCGGGAAGGTAGGCCGTGGCGATCGTGGAGGCCGAGGAGAGGTTCTTCATGCCGAGCGCGAGGCTCATGGCCACCTTGTCCTTCGTGTTCCTACGCATGAGCGTGGCGAGCGCGAGGCCGATGAGGAAGAACGCCACGGTGACGGCGAGCATGTAGAGCACGATGAAGATGTGCGTGAGCGTGAAATGCGCGACGATATCGGCGAGCGTCGACGAGTTGCACATGTTGATGAAGAGCATGAGGAAGAACGCGATCGGCGCGAGCTTCGGCGCGAGCACCTCCTCGCCCCAGCCGTGGGTCTTCTCCGTGATGGCCATGGCCACGATCGCGGGGACCACCACCATGAAGAGCAGCTGGAGCATCATCGGGACGATGTCGATGTGCACCGACGCGCCCACGAGGAACTGCAGCATGAAGGGCATGGTGAAGGGCGCGAGGAAGGACGTGAGCACCGTTCCCGTGAGGCCGAGCGAGGCGTTTCCGCCGTAGAGGCCCACCCAGATCATGCAGGTGGTGGCGATGGGCGCGGAGAAGGTGGCCACGACGCCGCTCATGATGGTGGGGTCGCTCCCGAAGAGCAGGTGCGCGCCGAAAAAGGCGATCGCGGGGTAGCAGAGCTGGCCGACGAGGAAGATCACGATGATGGCCGAGGGGCGCGTGAAGACGTCTCTCACGTCGCTCACGCGGTTCGAGAGGGCGCCCTGGAAGGCCATGCAGGCGAAGAGCGCCGGCGCGATGGTGTTGAGCGGCCCGAACACCTGCGGGAGCAGGATGCCGGGAACGATCGAGACCGGCACGAGCCACGCCAAGTTCTTGCCGAGGAAATCGCCCACGGCATAGTACGCCCTGCTGAGTGCACCCAAGAAATCGACCCCCCGCACGCTGCCGGACGCCCTCTCAACGTCCCGCAGAACCCAAACCCCAAAGAGGATAGCCCTCTCACGCCCGCGCG
>CANPVI010000131.1 GCA_947581665.1 uncultured Atopobiaceae bacterium
TCCTTGGCGTTGAAGGTCACGTCGCCGTGGATGAGGTCGTGGACGTGCACATCGCCGCGATCGAGCGGCACTTTCAGCCGCACGACGCAGGGCTCTCCGGCCTCGGCGCGCGCCTTCGCCTCCGCAGGATCGAGGGAGCGGCAGGTGCGCTGATAGCCCTGGAAGGGGTCCTTGCGCGAGCGAGCCGCCTCGCGGTCCGCCTCGAGCTTCTCCGGCGAGCAGAAGCAGTAGTAAGCCTTGCCCTCGGCGAGGAGCCGCTCCACGAGCTCGTCGTAGCGCTCGAAGCGCTCGGATTGGCGATACGGGCCATAGGCGCCGCCCACCTCGGGGCCTTCGTCCCAATCGAGGCCGAGCCAGCGCATCGCGCGAAGGATGACCTGCTCGTTTTCCTCCGTCGAGCGCTCGGGATCGGTGTCCTCGATGCGAAGGATGAAGGTCCCGCCTGCGGCGCGTGCAAAAGCCCAGTTGAAGATGGCGGTGCGGGCGCCTCCCACGTGGAGTTTGCCCGTGGGGGAGGGGGCGAAGCGGACGCGCGGGGCGGTGGGCGATGGTGCGGCCATGGGGCTCCTTTGGTTGACGACGGACACGAGTCTAGCGTGAGAGGCGGGGCGGCGGCATCTTGTGAGCTCGGCTTTTCAGGTTGCGCTCATTGTCGTCGAGTTGTTGGGCTATCGTAGGCACGCGAAAACGAACACGTTCCTAAGGGGGCTTTCCATGGCCAAAGAGGTGCACTTCTTCACGAGCGAAAGCGTGACCGAGGGGCATCCGGACAAGATGTGCGACCAGATCTCCGACGCGGTGCTCGACGCGCTCCTTGAGAAGGAGATCAAGCTCCAGGAGGAGGGCTATGTGGCGCCGAACGGGCGCAAGGCGGATGTGAATGAGGTGCGCTGCGCCTGCGAGACGTTCACCACCACGGGCACCATCATCGTCGCGGGGGAGATTCGCACGCAGGCCTACGTGGACGTGCAGCAGATCGCGCGCGACGTGGTGCGCGAGATCGGCTACACCGACGCCGCCTACGGTTTTGATGCCACCACCTGCGGCGTCATCAACATGATCCACGAGCAATCGCCCGACATCGCCATGGGCGTGGACGAATCCCACGAGGCGCAGACGGGCGAGGCGGGAGATCTCCTCGATCGCATCGGCGCGGGAGACCAGGGCATGATGTTCGGCTATGCCACCGACGAGACGAGCGCCCTCATGCCCATGCCCATCTACCTCGCACAGCGCCTCGCACAGCGCCTCGCCGAGGTGCGCAAGGACGCAATCGTGGGCTACCTTCGTCCCGATGGCAAGACGCAGGTCACCGTGCGCTACGAGGATGGCAAGCCCGTGGCGGTCACCTGCGTGGTCATCTCCACGCAGCACGATGATTCCGTGCGCGACATGGAGAAGGTCAAGGCGGATCTCGTGAAGCACGTCATCACGCCCGTCTTCGCGCAAGAGGGCGTGGAGTGGTCCGACGCCGAGATCCTCGTGAACCCCACGGGGCGCTTCGTCGTGGGCGGTCCGATGGGCGATACCGGCCTCACGGGCAGGAAGATCGTCGTGGACACCTATGGTGGCATGGGGCGCCACGGCGGCGGCGCCTTCAGCGGGAAGGACCCCACCAAGGTCGATCGCTCCGCCGCCTACGCGGCGCGTTGGGTGGCCAAGAACGTCGTGGCCGCCGGGCTCGCGCACACCTGCGAGGTCGAGCTCGCCTACGCCATCGGCGTCGCGAGGCCCCTTTCCGTGCTCGTGGACACGCATGGCACGGGCACCGTGTCCGATAGCGTGATCGAGGACGCGGTGAAGGAGGTCTTCGACCTTCGCCCCGCCGCCATCATCGAGAGCCTCGCGCTCCGTCGCCCGATCTATCGCAAGACCGCGGCATACGGCCACTTTGGCAGGAACGACCCGGACTTCACTTGGGAGGACACCTCCGTCAAGGCTCCCGAGTTGAGGGCGGCGGTGAAGGCCAGGGTTTAGGCTCGCCCGGGGAGGCTCCATGCCCATCGCCTCGGTCGTCCTCGACATACCCACGCGCTCGCTGGAAAGCACCTACGCCTATCTCATCCCCGAGGTCCTCGAGGACAAGGTGGAGGTGGGGGCGACGGTGCTCGTCTCCTTCGGGAGGCGCCCCGCCGTGGGCTACGTGGTGAAACGCTCACGCGAGCCCGACGCTTCCCTCGACGCGTCGAAGCTTCGCGAGATCGACGACGTCCTCGCCCCAAGCGCCTTCGACGAGGTTTCGGCTACGCTCGCGATGTGGATCGCGAGGGAATACGCCTGTCCCGCCATCGCCGCCGTACGCCTCTTCCTGCCTCCCGGGTCCTTGCCGAAGGCCCGAAAGGGCGAGGACGGCACCTGGGAACTCACCTCGAGGCACCTCGGAAAGCTCGAGAACCGCTGGGTACGGCTCTCGCAGAGTGCGGGAGGCTTCACGCCGAGGGCCGACGCCTATCGCCAGCGCGATCTCATGGACGCCCTCTCGAAGGGTCCCTTGCGACTTTCTGAGCTCAAGGCGATTCTCCCGGGCGTCGCGTCCACGCTGCGCTCCCTCGCGAAGCGAGGTGTGGTGGAGGTCTTCGAAGGCGAGCCGGAGCTCGTGCGTCCCGAGGCCACGACCCTCGGCTCGGCAGAGGCGCCCCTGCCCGAGCGCCTCACGCGTGGGCAGATGAGGGCCCTCGCCACCGTGAGCCGGGCGCTTGGCAGGGGCGACGGCTCGGTGGTGCTCGTGGATGGCGTCACGGGTTCGGGAAAGACCGAGGTCTATCTCGAGGCCATCGATGCCGCGCTCGAGCTCGGCCGAGGCGCCATCGTGCTCGTGCCGGAGATCTCCCTCACCCCCCAGACCCTCGGGCGCTTCCGCTCGCGTTTCGGGGACGAGGTGGCGCTCATGCACTCGCGCCTCACCCCCGCCGAGCGTCGCCAGCAATGGATGGCCGTGCGCTCGGGCAAGGCGAGGGTCGTCGTGGGCGCGCGCTCGGCGCTCTTCTGTCCCGTGGGGAATCTCGGGCTCGTGGTCATCGACGAGGAGCACGAGTTCACCTACAAGCAGGAACAGGCGCCCCGCTACCACGCGCGGGACGTGGCCGCGAAGCTCGTGCAGCTGAGGGGCGCCTCGCTCGTGCTGGGAAGCGCCACTCCCTCCCTCGAGAGCCTCAAGCGCTGCCAAGACGGTGGCTTCCTCGGCGTGGCCTGGGAGCGCGTGCGCATGGGGGAGCGCGCAACGGGGGCGCTCCTCCCGAGCGTCACCCTCGTCGATCTCCGCGGCACGCACACCGAGGGTTCATCCGCCTTCTCCCCCGAGCTCGCCGATGCGCTGCGGGAAACGCATCACGCGGGGGAGAAGTCCGTGCTGCTGATCAACCGTCGTGGCTTCTCGCCGTTTCTCATCTGCGAGGACTGCGGCTGCGTGCCCGAATGTCCGCATTGCTCGAACTCGCTCACCTACCACGCGCGCACCCGCGAGCTCGTGTGCCATACCTGCGGGTCCATCTGGCCCCTCAAGCCGTGGCCGGACCCCACGTCGCTCTGCCCCAATTGCGGGAGTCGCTACCTCAGGGCGCCCGGCGTGGGCACCGAGCGCGTGGAGGACGAAGTCCGCCTGCTCCTCGGTGATGCGGAGGTCATTCGCATGGACGCGGACACCACCTCCGGACAAGGCGCGCACCAGCGCCTGCTCGAGCGCTTCGACGCCACGCCGGGAGCGGTCCTCGTGGGAACGCAGATGATTGCGAAGGGGCTCGATTTTCCCGAGGTCACGCTCGTGGGCGTCGTGAACGCGGACACCTCGCTGAAGCTTCCCGACTTTCGCGCGGCGGAGCGCACGTTCGATCTCCTCGAGCAGGTCACGGGGCGCGCGGGCAGGGGCGCTAAGCCCGGGCGGGTGATCATCCAGAGCTACTGGTCCACGCATCCCGCGGTGGCGTGCGTGGCCTCGAAGGATCGCGACGCGTTCGTGGAGAGCGAGCTCGCCCTGCGAAGGGAGGCGCACTATCCACCCTATGTGCGCCTCGCGAACCTCACGGTTTCCGGCGCCGACGAGAAGCGGGTCAAGGCCACCGTCTCGGAGCTCGCACGGCGCCTGCGTGACGCCGCGCGGAGGCAGAGATGGCAGGTGGTGGGCCCAGCGGAATGCCTTCGCGCGAAGATACGGGACCGCCATCGCCATCACGTGATCGTGAAGGCGCCCCTTGGAGCGTCGCTTGGCGAATCGCTCTTCGAGCTTTCCAAGGGGCTTGGAGGTTCCGGGATTTCCCTTGCCATCGACGTGGATGCCTACGAGGTGCTCTAGCATGGGGAAGCCCGCGCGAGGGCGCGAGATGCGCGCGGTGAGCGCGAAGGAGGGGAGGGCCATGAGCTCCATGGATGACATCCGCATCACCGGGGACCCCGTCCTCGAAGAGGTGTGCGAGCCCATCGATGAGATCGACGACGAGGTCAAGGACCTCGCGAATTCCATGCTCGAGACCATGTACGAGGCAGACGGCTGCGGGCTCGCGGCGCCCCAGGTGGGCGTGAAGAGGCGCCTCGTGGTCGTGGACTGCGAGTGGGGCTCGGGCGAGAAGACCCCCTACGTGCTCATCAACCCCGAGATCGTGGAGACGTCCGAGGAAACCCGCTCAACCGGCGAGGGGTGCCTTTCCTTCCCCGGTGTGACGGTCCAGGTGGAGAGGCCGCGTCGCGTGGTGGTGCATGCCACGAACCTCGATGGCGATGTCATGCGCTACGAGGCCGAGGACAGCCTCCTCGCGGTGTGCCTCCAGCACGAGATCGACCACCTCGACGGCAAGACGCTGCTCGACCATCTCGGACCGATGGCGCGCATGCGCGTGAAGAAGCAGGTGAGGGAGGCCATCGAAGCCGGCGCGAAGCCCGGTGACGTCTCGAAGCCCGAGAAGGCCTCGAAATCGAAGGGGAAGTAGGCCATGCGCG
>CANPVI010000132.1 GCA_947581665.1 uncultured Atopobiaceae bacterium
TGGCGACGTGCTCACCCCCGAGGACCTTCGCGAGGAGGAGCTCGGACGTCGGGCGGTGCTGGCCGCCCTCCGCGGCGCGAGGCGCGCGGTGAGCAATCCCGGCGACACGCACGAGACCGTGATCTCGGCCAACTCCACCTCGGCCATGCTGCGCATCAACGACGTGAGCCCCATGCCGAGCGTCTCCTGCGGTCGCGGTCCCATCTCCGACCAGCTCTACGACGACTTCGTGCGCTTCGATCGCATCGCGCCGGAGTACTACCAGCAATACGACGTGAAGCGAGGCCTTCGCAACGCCGATGGCTCGGGCGTGCTCGTGGGGCTCACCACGGTGTGCGACGTGCACGGCTACACGAAGGATGCCGATGGCGTGCACCCCGATCGCGGCCGGCTCTCCTACCGCGGCTACGACGTGGAAGAGCTCGTGCGCGGCGCGCAAGCCGACCAGCGCTTCGGCTACGAGGAGGTGTCGTATCTGCTCCTCACGGGAAACCTCCCCACGGTGCAGGAGCTCGACGACTTCAACCGCCGCATCGATTCCAGGCGCCGGCTCTCGCTCGGCTACCTCTCGCTCTTCCCCAGGCGCACGCGCTCCTCGTCCATCATGAACGTGCTCCAGCGCGCGACGCTTCTGCTCTACGCCTTCGACGACGACCCCGACGACACCTCGCCTGAGCACGAGGTGGACGTGGTGCTCTCGCTCTTAGGGCGCCTTCCGCGCATCGCCGCCGTGGCACACACCGCCTACGCCGCAGAGCAAGAGGCCACCGAACTGCGCATCCCGCCTGTGTGCATGGGGTACTCCATGGCGGAGACCATCCTCGACGTGCTTCGCGGCAACCAGCCCTTCACGCGCGAGGAGGCGCTGCTCCTCGACGTGATGCTCATGCTCCATGCCGAGCACGGCGGCGGCAACAACTCCACCTTCACCACGCGCGTGCTCTCGAGCTCCGGCACGGACGCCTACAGCGCCTACGCTGCGGCGATGGGCTCGCTCAAGGGGCCGAAGCATGGCGGCGCGAATTCCAAGGCCCCCGAGATGATCGCCGACATCGCGGCGCACGTGGCCGACCCCCAAAACGAGGACGAAGTGGCGAGCTACCTCGAGAAGATCGCGCGTGGCGAGGCCTTCGACGAGACCGGCCTCATCTACGGCGTGGGGCATGCGGTCTACACGCTCTCCGATCCGCGCTGCAAGCTCATCAGCTCCTACGCCGAGGCCCTCGCCGATCAGAAGAACTGCATCGATCGCTACGAGCTCATTCGCACGATCGAGCGCGTGGCGCCCGAGGTCGTGCGCACGGTGCACCCGAACTCCCTGCCGATGTGCGCGAACATCGACCTCTACACGGGCTTCGTATACGACATGCTCGACATCCCGCCGTCGCTTCACACGCCGATCTTCGCCATGGCGCGCCTCTCGGGCTGGGCGGCGCACCGCATGGAGGAGCTCTACGGGGCTGCGCGCATCATCCGCCCCGCGTACAAGTGCATCCTCACGGAGCGCTCGTATAAGCCCCTCGCCGAGCGCGACGAGTAGGGCCGAGGATGGCAAGGGCGACCACGGGCTTCACGCCGAAGATCGTCTTCACGGACCTCGATGGGACGTTCCTCGCGCGCGACAAGACCGTGCCGCCGAGAAACCTCAAGGTGGCGCGCGAGCTCGAGGAGCGATCCATCCCGCTCGTGCCCTGCACGGGTCGCCCGATCTCGGGGCTCACGCCGGTGGTCCTCGAGCTTCCAGGCATTCGCTATGTCATCTACGCGAACGGCGCGGGCATCTGGGACCTCGAAGGGAAGGGGCCCGGTGCCGAGGCGGCATTCGGTCGCCACATCCCCGGGGCCTGCATCCACAAGGTGGTGCTTTCCCGCGGGGCGATCCTCGACGCGTACCGCGAGCTCAAGGACCTCGACATCACCTTCGATCTCTTCGCGGACGGGCGCGCCTACAGCGAGCGCCGGCGTTTCGAGCGGCTCGGTGATTTCGGACTCGAACCGAACCTCCTCCACCAGATTCGCCTCTCGCGCACGCCCGTGGATGCGACGGTGCCCGCGCTCCTTCCCGAGGTGGGGGAGCCCGAGCGCATCACCATCTACTACCGCACGCCAGAGGATCGCGATCGCATTCGCGCGGTGCTCGAGGGAGATCCCAGGCTCGTGGTGACGTCGAGCGAGATCGCGAACCTCGAGGCTTCGGCGCAGGGCGCCACGAAGGGATGCGCGCTTCGATGGCTCTGCGAGCGGCTCGGCATCAGTCCCGCGCGCGCCATCGCCTTCGGAGACGGCATGAACGACGTCTCGATGATGCGCGAGGCGGGGCTCGGGGTGGCCCTCGCGGACGCCCAACCCGGCGTCGCGGAGCTCGCGGACGAGGTGACGACCCTCGGCTGTTCTGAGGGTGGCGTGGGCGAATACCTCGAGCGCCTGTTCGACTGAGGCCCGGAGGGGGCAGTCCCTTACACTTGCGTGGAGATGCGCGAGTGGGAGGTCCATGGCTGAGCATGCTCGACATATGGCGGCGCCTGAGTACGCTCCGTCTTCCCTCGGGCCGTGGTTCTGGCTTCGCTACCCTCTCTTCGCCATCATCGCGGCCACGCTCCTCGAGGTGGGTACGCTCGCGGGCGCGCCGCTCTCGAGCCCCTTCGTTTCCGGGGACTGGAGCCTCGCGCGCTGGCTCGTTTTCTTCTGCGCGATGCTCCTCGTGGCCATCCCGATCTTCGGAACCCTCGACCGGGGCGGTGGCGCGCGCATCGTCGCGTGGGCGAGGGAGGCGCACGGGCGCCATGTGAGGCAGGTGGCCATCACCTTCGCCGTCGCGCTCGCCGTGGCCGTGGCGGCGGGATTCCTCTTCGCGGCCTTCGGACCTCCGCACGCGCCGGGAGACGCGCGCCTCGCCGCCATCTTCGGCCTCGTGTGCGGTGCGACGACGATTGGCGCGATGCGCTATCGCCTCATGAGCCGGCAGGTGGAGTGGGCGTTTCTCCTCATCGTGCTCACCGCGGGCATTGCGCTCCAGGTCGCGCTTCCGCCCTACACGAACCTCATCGCCGACGATCGCGCGCACCTCCAGGCGGCGCTCGGCATCTCCTATGTGGTCGACGGGCAGTTCAGCGAGGCCCAGGCCGCGGCCGCCGAGGTGGCCATCGACGATGCCCCGTGGGATGACGAGCTCGTAGATTCCACGCCCATGGAGGAGGCCCTCTCGGAGCTCTTCTCGTGGGATGGCTACTGCGAGGATGTCGAGGCCATCAACGCCCAGACGCCAGCCGAGGACTACATCCGGGTCACGGGCTTCTCGAACGTGCGCGGCGATTCGTACCTCTCGATGAACTTCGTGGGGCGCATTCCCCTCGCGATGGGCCTTTGGACGGGACGCCTCCTCGGCCTCCCCCCGAGCGGGCAAATCATCGCGGGGCGGACCGCGAACCTCCTCTTCTTCGCCCTCGTGACCTTCGTGGCGTTGAGGACGCTTCGCTCGGGCAGGCCCATCCTCCTCCTCGTGGCGCTTCTTCCGCCCATCGTGATGCTCGCCTCGAACTTCAACTACGACGCGTGGATGATCTCGCTCATCTTCCTCGGCGTGTCCCGATTCGCGCGGATCGTGCAGGAGCGGGAGGCGTTCACCGCGAACTCCGCGCTGCGCGTGCTCGTGCCGCTCCTCCTCGGGGTCATGGTGAAGGCGACGTACTTCCCGCTCCTCATCCTGCCGCTCTTCGCGCCTGCGGCATGCTTTGGCGCGAGCCTCTCGCGTCGCGCGCTCATCGTCGCGTACGGCGGCGTCATCTGCGTGCTACTTCTCGCCATCCTCGTGCCGCTCGTGCTCACGCGAGGCGAATCGAACACGGATACCTCGCTCTTCTCCGATACGAGCATCTATGGGCAGGTCGGCTACATCCTCTCCGCGCCCCTCCACTTCGCGAGGAACATGGTGGTGTGGGGCGCGGGGTTCTTCAACCCCGCCAACGTCGCGCAGGGACTCTTCGACAACTTCCTCATCCACGAGCTCTCCGAGGCCACCATCTACGCGGAAAACGGCGGCCCCCTTGCGTGGCTGAGCTCGGGGCTCGTCTTCCTCGGCCCGCTCGCGCTGCGCGATGCGGGTGATCGCGCCTACCGGACGCCGCCCATGGTGATGGGCACCCTCATCCTGTGCCTCCTCGCGTTTTGGTTCATGGCCGGCGCGCTCTACCTCGCCTACACGCCCGTGGGCGCCGACACCATCATCGGCGTGCAATACCGCTACCTCTTTCCGCTGCTCTTCCCCTTCGCGCTTTTCGTCGAGAATCCCCCGGTGCGCATCAAGGCGCGATGGGATGTGGTGAATGGCGTCCTCGTGTGCGTGCTCGCGCTCCTCCTCTTCGTGCAGCTGGGCTGGGCCGTGTTTTCCTGGATCTGAGCGCGTCTTGGCCTTCGCGTGGAGTTGACGCCCGCGGAGAGCGGGAGCCTCGCGGGCGTGCAAGCGCTAGCATGGCGGTCTGGAGGATTTTGCGAGAGGCTGACGGTTCGGGCGCCCATCCCGAGGGCATCGACGCCAGAGGATGTCCGAACCGTCCCCCGTCCGCGCCGGATGGGGAAGGGCAGAGAGGTCGGTCGTGGCATCCATCGTTCCCACCAAGGAGGCGCAGAGCTCCCACGGAGCCATCCCGTTTTCCCTTGGCATGACACTCGTCACCCTCGGCGTGGTCTACGGCGACATCGGCACCTCGCCGATGTACGTCTTGAAGGCGATCATCGCCGGAAACGGCGGCCTCGCCTCCATGGACAAGGACACGGTGATCGGCGCCCTCTCGCTCATCATCTGGACGGTGACGCTGCTCACCACGGTGAAGTACGTGCTCATCGCCATGAAGGCCGACAACCACAACGAGGGCGGCATCTTCGCGCTCTACTCGCTCGTGCG